>CALGTJ010000796.1 GCA_937901435.1 uncultured Rhodobacter sp.
TATGTCAACGAAATGCTTGGGCCAAACATGCAAGCCGCCATTGCCGACTTCGCAACCTCTGTGCCTGCCAACACCACCGTGAGCGCAGGGGCTATCATTCCAGATGGCGTGCCCATTTACGCCCCCGACTGGGCGTTCGTCGCCGCCAACCGGCGTGCATGGATCGAACGTTTCGACAAGTTGATGGCGATCTGACCAATGGCACCCCCCGCATCGCGGGACATGGGCGACAGCAAATACTTGGACGTCACTGCCGTTGGCAAGGCGTTCAAGGGAGCGCCTGTTATGTCCGGTATGGATTTTCGTGTCGGACGAGGAGAGCTGGTGTCTCTTCTCGGGCCGTCCGGTTGTGGTAAGACAACGCTGCTCCGTATCATCGCAGGATTAACGACTGCAGACAGCGGTGAGGTTCTGCTCGACGGGCGCGCGATCACATCCACACCGGCCCATAAACGCAATATTTCAGTGGTCTTTCAAAGCTATGCGCTCTTCCCGCATCTGACGGTCGCCGAAAACGTCGCCTTTGGTCTGCGCGCACGGGGGCACGCAAAGAGCGATTGCGGCCCCAAGGTGGTCGAAGCCCTTGCCTTGGTCCGAATGAGCGACTTTGCCGAACGCAAAGTTGCAGCCTTGTCGGGGGGTCAACAACAACGCGTCGCCGTTGCACGGGCTCTGATAGTCGATCCTGTGCTTTTGCTGCTGGACGAACCCTTTTCGGCGCTGGACCGCAAACTGCGCGAGACCATGCAGGTCGAATTAAAAACCTTGCTGCGCGACCGCAACATGACAGCGATTTTTGTCACCCATGATCAAGATGAGGCCATGGGCGTCTCGGACCGCATTGCGGTCATGAACGCGGGCCAGATCGAACAATTCGCTACGCCGTCAGAACTCTATTCGCGGCCGGCGAGTGCGTTTGTCATGGATTTCGTTGGGCTTTCGACCCGCCTGAGCGGAGAGGTGATCGATTGCTCAGAGAACCGCTCAACCGTTCGCAGCGCATACGGGACCATCCACGCCCCCGGCACATTCGCCACCGGCGCACGGGTCACCATCGGGGTGCGGCCAGAGTTGGTTCAAACACGACCCGCTGAAAACACACTCAATGTCACTTTGGCGGACGCGATGGTGCTGGGCTCCAAAACGCAGCTGCATGGACGCGCCGAAACCGGCGACCGCCTGCTTTGCGAGGTGCCCGGAATGAACTCAGATTATGCGCCCGGCGATACGGTGACATTTGGCTGGGACGTCGCAGATACGCTGGTCTACGAGGCAGGCACATGACCGGACGCGCAGAACGCATCGGCCTTTTGGCTCTGCCCGGTCTGAGCTTTTTGGCCGTTATCTACGCGCTACCGTTGTTTATGCTGCTGCTGAAATCAGTCCAGATCGACGGCCAATTCTCGATCGCGGAATACATTGCTTTTTTTAGCGACAGCTACAATCTGTCGGTCCTGTGGCGGACGTTGCGCGTGGCGCTGCTGACCACTGGGCTGGCGCTGATCATTGCCTACCCCACCGCCATCATCATGGCCCGCGCAAAGGGCTTTTGGTTATCCGTTTTTCTGGTCGCTATGGTTCTGCCGATGTCCGTGGGCGTGGTCGTCAAAGCATTCGCCTGGACGATCCTTTTTCGCACACGCGGCGTGTTGAACGACACGCTGATGTCATTGGGCATTACCGACGCCCCCATTCGTATGCTCTTCACAGAAACAGCACTGATCATCGGCGCAGCAAATGTCTTTTTGCCCTTTATGGTGCTGCCCATCTACGCCGTGCTGCGCCAAATGGACAGCCGCCTGCCCGAGGCCGCAGCCTCGCTTGGGGCAACACCCGTATTCCGGTTTATGAACGTCACCCTTCCGCTGAGCCTGCCGGGCGTGGTTGCTGGCTGCGCCTTTACCTTCAGCCTCGCCATTTCGATGTATGTGATCCCGTCGCTTATCGTGGGTGAGCGGCAGCAAACACTGTCCATGCTGACGGCGCGGTCCTTTCTCTATCTGCGCAACGAAGCATTGGGGGCCACGATTTCCTCGATCCTGCTGTTGATCGCGATTTCTGTGGTTCTGGCATCAAGCTGGGCCGCGAACCGATTGGGGGCGCGGCAATGACCGGAACGGACCGCCTTGGGCTGGCCCTCAGCTGGGTGATCGCGCTAGGCTGCGTGATCTTCCTGATGCTGCCTATCGTCATCACATTGGCGGCGTCCTTTACATCCTCGGCGGTCTACACCCTGCCCCCGCCCGAATGGTCGCTGCGATGGTATCAATCACTTGAACGCCGATCGGGCCTGTGGGAGGCCGTCACCCTTTCGCTGAACCTTGCGGTGGTCTCAACAGTCATTTCACTGATCCTTGGCACCCTGGCGGCCATCGCTGTCACCCGCGGCTCTTTCCGTGGACGCGAAGCCATTGCGACCTTCACCGTTTCACCGCTGATGATGCCGGGGCTCGTGGTAGGTGTCGCCTTACTTCAGTTCTTTCGTGAAATCGGGCTGCGCGACGCCTATGTGTCGCTCCTGCTGGGCCATATCGTCATCACGCTGCCCTTCGTAATGCGCACGCTACTGGCCTCGATGGCCGCGTTTGATTTCAGCCTTGTCGATGCAGCACGGACCCTCGGGCTAAGCTACCCGCGCGCCATTCTTCAAGTGCTCGTGCCCAACCTTGCTCCGGCCTATCTGACCGGGGGTCTTTTCGCCTTTCTGGCGTCGATGGACAATTACCCGATTTCGATTTTCCTCACAGATGCGCGCAACAAAACGTTGCCCATCAAGATGTTGCAGTACCTCGAGGAACAGCCCGACCCCTCGCTGGCCGCCATATCGTCAGGTCTGATCCTGCTGGCCTGTATCGTTCTAGTGATCGGGTCACGCACCGTCGGGCTGAACAGGATGATCCAGGGATGAACCGGGACCTGCGCGGATACTGGGGCGCTGAGCCCGCCCCTTGCTGGCCAAACGGAGCGCGGCTGGCCGTGTCCTTTGTCGTCAATATCGAGGAAGGCGCAGAACTGTCGATTGCCGCGGGGGATGAGCGCAACGAAAGCCGCTATGAGGCCGTCGAAGAGGTCAAAGGCGCGCCAGATCCCTGTATGGAAAGCCACTTTGGCTATGGCCCTCGGCAAGGGTATCGGCGGATCGTAGACGCCTTGGCCGCGGCTAACGCAAAGGCGTCCTTTTCCGCCTGTGGCCGCGCCGCAGAGGCAACCCCGTGGATAATCCAGGACGCCGTTGCGCGCGGCCACGAGGTGTCCTGCCACGGATGGCGTTGGGAGACCCATGCAGGTATGACTGAGGCGCAGGAGCGCGAGATTATTGCCCGCACCCATGCGTCTATCGCACGGGTCGCTGGGGTCGCGCCCGTTGGCTGGCACACTCGGTCGGCCACCTCGCCACAAACCCGCGACCTGCTGAAGGAACATGGCGGGTTCACCTATGACAGTAACGCCTATGACGATGACATTCCTTACATGGATGGCACCCACGTCGTGCTGCCCTATGCCTTCGACACCAATGACATGCGGTTCTCACCAGGTGGTGGCTTTGTGCAGGCACGAGACTTTTCCGACTATGTGATCGCAGGGTTCGACCGGCTTTATGCCGAAGGCGCAAAGGCCGCACGCATGATGTCCATCGGATTGCACACCCGTATCATCGGACGACCCGCGCGTATTAGCGCGCTAGAGGCTGTTCTGACCCACATCACCGCCCATAAGGACGTCTGGATCGCCCCCCGGCGGGACATTGCGACCTGTTGGGCGCAAAACCACGGAGACGCAGAATGAGCCTGCTGGAAGGTCCAATCTCTGCTCTTGTCAGTGCCGTTCAAGGTGGCAAAGTGACCCCGTCCGCGCTGACGGCAGAAGCACTGGCCCGAGCCGAGGCACGAAACCCGGCGATCAACGCCATTTGTCAGATCAACCCCCAAGCTCAGGCGGAAGCATCGCGCATCGCCGCGCGGGTGGAGACTGGAGAGACCTTGCCCCTCGCAGGGGTACCGGTTCTGATCAAGGACAACATCTGGGTTAAGGGAATACGTATCACGCAAGGGTCAAACCTGTACGCGGATCATATCGCCCAAGAGGACGCCGAGGCGGTGAAACGTCTTAAACATGCTGGCGCTGTTATCATCGGGATTGCGACGTGCTCCGAATTCGCCTGCAAAGGGGCAACCGTATCGCCGCTTTATGGAATTACGCGCAACCCTATAAACCCCAGCCTAACGGCGGGTGGGTCTTCAGGCGGTTCCGTCGCTGCTGTGGCTGCCGGGATCGTCCCCTTGGCCTTGGGAACCGATGCGGGCGGATCATCGCGCCGCCCACCCGCCCATACGGGCCTGTGCGGGTTGAAGCCTACACAAGACCTGATCCCCTATGGTCCCAGCTTTGACGAGCCGGTCTGGGGCATCTCGGTCATCTGCCCGATCGCCCGCCGGATCGAGGACATATCGCTCGCCATGCGCGTGCTTGGCAGGCTAGAGCCTGTGCCGCCGACACCGCTTGAAATCGCTGTCTCGGAGGATTTTGGCACAGGTCAGCCCTTGGACCCCGATGTCAAAGCGAACTTCGAAGCTGTGACCAAGGCGATGAAATCTGCAGGCGTTCAGGTTGCGCACGCTCAGATGAACTGGCCCAATGAAGTCAAAGGACATGACATCCAGCCGCTACAATACGCAGGTCTGGCGCAGATGTATGGCGACGTATGGCGCAATACGCCCGACCTGTTTGATCCCGCAATTGCTGGGCAAATCGAAACAGGTCTTTCGCTGAGTGGCGTTGAGGTCGCGGCCGCGCATCACGTCTCGCACCAGATGCGCCAGACCCTGCGCGCTGCGCTGGATCGCTACGGGGTGATTGCGACCCCCACCACGCCCTGTGCGGCATGGTCTGCGGAATTGAACGCCCCGACCGAGATTGACGGAAGACCCGCCCAACCCCGCGACCACGCTGCCTTTACGCCGCAAATCAACCACGCCGGCGTGCCTGCTTTATCCCTTCCCTGCGGGTCGGACTCTCAAGGCCGGCCACTGGGTCTGCAACTGATCGCACAAGCGGGCTGCGACGGGGCGCTGATTGCCTTGGCGCAGCAGGTGGAACCGATCCTAAAGGAGATCACGTGACATGCGCCTTTTGCTGATTAATCCAAACATGACCGAAAGCATGACGCAGATCATGACGAATGTGGCACGCCAAACTGCCGGGCCAGAGGTCGAGATCGTGCCCCTGACGGCCACGTCCGGCTTTCCCTACATCGCGTCCCTTGCCGAGGCACAGATTGCGGGCGCAAATGTGCTCGAGACGATTGCCGCGCACCGCCACGATGTGGACGCCGTTATCATCGCCGCTTTTGGCGATCCTGGCCTTGCGGCCGCGCGTGAGTTGTTTGATCTGCCGATTGTCGGCATGGCCGAAGCTGCGGTGATGTCTGCGGCCATGCTGGGGGAGCGGTTTTCAGTCGTAACCTTTTCGCCATATATGGCGGGTTGGTATGACGCCTGCATCCGGCAAACCGGGTTGGGCGCACGGTTCACCGGAGTCCGGTGCCCCAAGGCACCGCCAGAAACGGTGGACAATGTGGCCGAGGTGTTGCGCAGCGACCTGATTGGCCTGGCCCGAGACGCAACGGCAACGGACGGGGCTGCCGTGGTGATCCTTGGGGGCGCACCTTTGGCGGGGCTTGCCCCACAAATCGCAGATGAAACACCCGGAATTTTGGTCGATCCAATTGCCGCTGCGACAGTTCAGGCAATGGCATTGTCGCGCCTGTCACCCAGCTACCGAAATCGCACAGCCCGCCCCGCTGCTAAGACCTCTAGCGGGCTTGGGGCTGATTTGAGTGCCGTTATCGCAGGAGAAATCGCATGAGCCATGACACTGTTATCACCGGTGCACGCGTCGTCAGCGCAAGCGGCACGACACACTGCGACATTGGGATCACCGATGGCAAGATCGCGACACTTGGCAGCGACTTGAAAGGCGCAGAAACCATCGATGCCACGGGCCTCATCGCACTGCCCGGCGGGATTGATAGCCATGTGCATATCTCACAGCCTTCAGGCCCAGGCATCGAGATGGCCGATGATTTCACATCCGGCACCCGAAGCGCTGCCTGCGGCGGCAACACGACCATCTTGCCGTTCTGCCTACCCGAAGAGGGCCAAACCCTGCGCGAGGCTGTCGCATCCTATCGCGCCAAGGCGGATGGTAACTGCATGACGGATGTGTCCTTTCACCTGATCGTCAAGGAAACCGATCCCGTGACACTCGGGCAGGACCTGCCAGCGCTCATTCAAGCGGGATACACCAGTTTCAAGGTCTTTATGACCTATGCAGGCCTTGCTTTGTCCGACCGGCAAATCCTTGAAGTGATGGCTGTGGCCAAAGAACAGGGCGCGATGGTGATGGTTCACGCCGAAAACGAAGACGCAATCGAATTCCTGCGTGACAGGGCCGAGCGCGCAGGAGACACTGGCCCTTTTCACCATGCCACCACGCGTCCTGTTCCGGTCGAGCGCGAAGCGACCCATCGCGCGATCTCGTTGGCCGAAATTGCGGGCGTGCCCCTGACCATCGTTCACGTCTCCAACGGCGAGGCAACAGAAGAGATCGTACGCGCCCGTCAACGTGGCCTGACCGTCTTTGCCGAGACCTGCCCACAATACATCACTCTGACCGCATCCGATCTGGATCGCGACGGGTTTGACGGTGCAAAATACGTTTGCTCCCCGCCGCCCCGCACCGCTGAGGAATGGCCTAAGATATGGGCTGGGATTGAGCAGGGCACGTTTGACCTGTTTTCATCCGATCACTGTCCTTTCCGCTTTAATGACCCCGCCGGCAAAGACGCGCCGGGCGCGCGCAAGACTTTCCGCAACATTCCCAACGGCATTCCCGGTGTAGAAACGCGCCTGCCGATCCTGTTTTCAGAAGGAGTCGTCAAAGGTCGCATATCGCTGGAACGGTTCGCCACAATCACAGCCACGAACCACGCGCGGCTATACGGGCTTTATCCTCGCAAAGGCGCGATCATGGTAGGTGCGGATGCCGATATCGCCCTTTGGGATCCTGCATTGCGCAAACCGATCCAGCAGGCCGACCTCCATCACGGCTCGGACTATACGCCATGGGAAGGGTTCGAAGTAACGGGCTGGCCCTTGCGCACGATCCTGCGCGGCAAAACCGTCATGTTGGACGGAGCACCCGTAGGCAGTCCCAGCGGCACACATCTGGAACGGGAGGCCCCTGATGTTTTGCTGTGAATCAAGCGGGGCCCAGCAAGGCGGCGACCTCTTTGCTGGCCGCGACCAGCGGCTGGACAAGCGGCACATCAATCTGCGGCTCCAACCGAATAGCCGCCTCTGCCAGCGGTCCGCCCCCGATGATGATCCGCTGTGCCCCTGCATCACGGGCATTCAAACAGGCCTGCAACAAAGCCGCGTCCAAAGCTGCCGGATCAGCCAGCAACGCCTCTGGCGCACCAACAGTCATAAAACTACCCAGATATGTGCCCGCCACACCATGGGCGAGCATCAGCGCGTCAATAGACGGGCCAAGCTGAGCGGTTGTTGTGGCCACAGCAAATCGGGTGCCGTCCTTGGCGGCAGCACGCGCGGCAGCAGCTCCGATACCTATGACGGGACATGGCAGACGCGCCGCCAGACGTTGCACGCCCGGATCGCCGAAGGCCGCAACAATAACCGCACGAGTTTCCGGCAAAACAGCGCTGCAAACCAGATCGGCGGCACTGGCCAGCGCTGCGGGGGTAGTGATCATCGCTGGCGCATCCGCGTTGGTCCATCCCTGCACGACAGGCAAATGCCGCCGCGTGATGGCAACCATCGCATCAGTCGTTTTCGCCGAACTGTTTGGATTGATTACGAGAACAGGTTTCATAAGCAGAGGTATCACCCATGACCGCCGAATTAGCCAGCACGCGATTGGGCATGCTGACGCCCTCCTCTAACACTGTCCTTGAACCGCTGACCGCCGCGATGCTGTCAGACCTGCCTGACGCAACAGCCCATTTTGCACGGTTTCAGGTGCTGAAGATCTCCATGGAAGATGACGCGCTTGGGCAATTCAAAAACGAGCCGATGCTAGCAGCCGCTGAACTTCTGGCGGATGCCAAGGTGCAATCGATCTGCTGGAACGGGACCTCTTCGGGCTGGCTGGGGTTTGACACCGACCGGAAACTGATCGCAGAGATCGAAACGCGCACCGGCGTCAAAGCCTGCTCATCAATTCTTGCGATGAACGACTTGCTCGCGAAATTAGCCGCAAAACGGATCGCTTTTGTTACGCCCTACCTGCCCGAAATTCAGGACCGCATTTTGGCCAATTACCGCGCTGCAGGGTTTGAAGTGGCCGCAGAACGACACCTTGGCGATCCGGGAAACTTCTCGTTCGCGACCTATTCGGAGGCCGAGATCCTTGATCTGTGCCGTGCTGTGGCCGCAGAAAAGCCCGATGCCATAACCATCTATTGTACGAATTTCCGAGGGGCGCGGCTTGCTCCCATCATCGAGGCAGAAACTGGCATTCCGGTGCTCGACAGCGTCTCGACCGCGCTTTGGAAGTCAATGCAAGTCGCAGGCGACGACCCCAAGCGCATCCAAGGATGGGGGCGCTTGTTCGATGTCTGACCGCGATCTCATCGGCTATGGTGGTTCCCCGCCTCAGATCATCTGGCCCAACGGCGCGCGTGTCGCGGTGTCCGTCGTCGTGAACTTCGAAGAAGGTGCGGAACATCAGGTTGGAGATCGCGATGGCACCTCTGAACGTGTCGGCGAGGTTATCAGCGTCGTGCCTGACGGACGCCGTGATCAGGGTCAGGAACAAATCTTTGCCTATGGAAGCCGGGTCGGGCTTTGGCGATTTCTTGATGCGCTGGAGGCCACGCAAACACCAACCACGTTCTATATGTGCGGCCGCGCGGTGGTACGCAGCCCGCAGCTTGCACGCGCGATAGCAGACGCCGGGCACGAAGCCGCCTGCCATGGTTGGGTCTGGCGGCCACATGCCGACTACCCGGACATTGACGCCGAGCGCGCCGATCTCAGACGTGCAACCGACGCAATCAAAACAGCCACTGGACAACGCCCGACCGGCTTCTTCTGCCGCGGATCAGAAAGCGCATGGACGCGGAAACTTTTGATCGAACAAGGCTACACCTACACATCCAATGCCTTCGACGATGATCTTCCCTATCATGATGGGTCGGGCCTCATCGTCCTGCCCTACAACCTCGACACCAATGACATGAAATTTTTTCATCCCAATGGCTTCACGCGCGCTGTTGAGATGGTTGAGTACGTCCAAGACGCGGTCGAGCAATTGCTGCAAGAGGCGCAGCACGGCAAATCCTCGACCCTATCCATCGGCTTTCACCTGCGCATCAGCGGACGGCCGGCGCGGTTCCGTGCGGTCACCGAAATCCTCGAATATCTGGCCTCGCTTGAAGGGCAGATTTGGCGGGCGCGACGCATTGATATCGCCCGCCACTTTGCTGCGGTTCATCCCCGCGGCCAACACGCAACACAACATGGAGAAGAGATATGAATTTGAAGACCACACTGATGGCCGCCGCACTCACGTTGGCGGCAGCCCCAACGTTTGCCGAAACCTCGATCCGGGCGACCGGACTGGTCTCAACCCACAAGTTCCACACGGCGCTGGAACAGGAATTCTATGCAGGCCTCGCAGAGAAGACAGGCATTGACCTTGCCATTAACTTCAACCCACTCGACGTCGTGGGCGTGGATATGCAGGATACGTTGCGCATGGTGCGTACAGGTGCCTTTGACATCGTGCAAAGCACCGTGGGTGCCGCTGCGCGCGATGACGCGTTTCTGGAGGGCATTGACCTGATTGGCGTCTCTACTTCGATGGAACAACTTGAAGACGCCATCGAGGCCTTCATGCCCGAACTTGAAAAGCGTGTGGCCGAGAAGTTCAATGCCAAGCCGCTGGCCGTCTGGCCCTATGGGCCGCAGGTGTTCTATTGCAACGCCGAAATCGCCAGCCTTGACGACTTCGAAGGGCTCAAGGTGCGATCTTACACCTCGTCCATGTCTACATTGATTGAGGCCTTGGGCGCGACACCCGTGACCATGAGTTTCAAAGAGGTCTATCCGGCCCTGCAACGCGGCGTTGTCGATTGCGCAATCACGTCACCGACGTCCGGCAACACCGGAAACTGGCCCGAGGTCACGACCCACTTCCTGCCCTTGGGCATATCGTGGTCGGTAAACGCGCATTTCATCAATCTGGACAAGTGGAACAGCTTTTCGGACGAGGAAAAAGCCAACCTGGAAGCCGAGTTTGCTGGATTTCAAGACGCATTCTGGGCGCTGGCCAAGGAAAACAACGGCTGGGCCATCGCCTGCAACACAGGCGGAGAGGGCTGTGAGAACTATACCGCCTTCGACATGAAACTGGTCACACCCTCGCCCGAGGATCAGGCCAAGGTGACAGCTGCCACGATGGAAAAGGTCCTGCCGGGCTGGGCCGAGAGCTGCAATTCGGGCTTTGAGGATTGCTCGAAAATCTGGAACGCGACCGTGGGTGCCGCACGCGGTATTGAACTGGAATAATGAAACAGGGTGCGCCTTCCCGGGCGCACCCACATAAAGGACCTGACATGCGGCTCATTGGAATATTGGGGGGATATGCCTGTCTTGGGTTGTCCTTTCTCATCGTGTTCGAGATTTTTGCGCGCAAGCTGTTCAATCACTCGCTACAGGGCGTGGATGAAATAGGCGGCTATGTCGTTGCGATCACGGGGACCTTCGGCATGGCCCTCGCTGCGGTCGAGCGCGCGCATACACGGATCGATGTGCTTTTGTTGCGCTTGCCCCGGCGTGTCCAGGCAGGGCTCAACCTGCTGTCTTATGTGGCTTTGGGGCTGGGGGCGGCCTTTATGGGGTACATGGGGTGGCGCACGCTGAGTGACAGCCTGACCTTCGGGTCGGTCTCGTCCAGCCCACTGCAGGTTCCGTTGTGGATACCCCAGTCTCTTTGGATGGCTGGCCTGTGTGTCTTTGGTCTTTCAGCGCTCTGGACTGCCATGCGCGGCATCTTGGCCCTGCGCCATGGGCTTGAGGCAGCTGACCGGCTTCTGGCGCCACCTACCGTCGCAGAAGAAATCGAAGAGGCAAGACGTTGATTGACCTGACAGGAGCCGCCATCGGATTTGTAATCATGTTAGGTCTGATGTTCATCGGCCTGCATGTGGGGATCGCCATGTTGGCCACCGGCGTCTTGGGCGCATTGGTCTATTTCGGCCCACCCGTCTTGCTATCCTTCGGCACCAACCTGTGGGCGGTCATGAATGATTTCCTGCTGACCACCATTCCACTTTTTATCCTGCTTGGAGAATTATTGCTGCGCGCCGGTATCACGCGAAACATGTATGCCAGCCTCAACGATTGGTTGAGCCGCCTGCCTGGCGGATTGCTGCACACAAATATCGGTGCATGCGCAATGTTTTCTGCTGTTTCAGGGTCTTCGGTCGCGACAGCCGCCACCATCGGCACCGTCGCACTGGATGAGTTCAAACGCCGCAACTACCATGAACCGCTGGTGCTGGGAACCATCGCAGCCGGGGCAACACTTGGAATTCTAATACCGCCCTCGGTGAACCTGATCATCTATGGCGCGCTGACCAATACGTCCATCGGGCAATTGTTTGCCGCCGGTATCTTGCCCGGCATTCTGCTGACGTTGCTGTTCATGGTTATTATTGCCGCCGCTGTCCTGTGGAACCCGTCGCTTGCGGAAAGGGTGAGCGAAACCCCGCCTCTTGGCGAACGCCTCAGCCGCTTGCGTTTTCTGCTGCCACCCCTTGGCATCTTCGTCGTCGTTATGGGAGCAATCTATGGGGGCTGGGCGACACCCACCGAGGCTGCAGCACTCGGGGTGGTGCTGGCGTTCTTCCTCGCCGCGGCCAATCGCGCGCTTAGCTTTTCCATGCTGCACGCAGCCTTTATTGCCACGATCAAAACCTCGGCCATGCTGCTCTTCATCATCACAGCCGCCTTTTTCCTGAACTTCATCGTGGGTCTTTTGGGCGTCCCCCAAGCGATGAGCCGCGCGGTCACGGCCCTTGGTCTGAATGCAACCGAAATGATCCTAATCCTCGTTCTGTTCTATCTGGTCATGGGGTGCTTTCTGGAAACCCTGTCGATGATGGTGGGGACCATCCCAATCGTCATGCCTGTAATCTTGCATCTGGGCATCGATCCGGTCTGGTTCGGCATTTTTCTGGTCATCATGATGGAACTGGCCCTGATCACACCGCCCGTGGGTATGAACCTTTATGTGGTTCAGGGGGTTCGGGGACGAGGAGAACTCGCCGATGTCTATCGCGGCATCCTGCCTTTCGTCGCGGCCATGCTTATCATGGTCGGATTGATCATCCTCTGGCCACAGATCGTCCTGGTGATCCCGGAGGCGCTGTTTTGAACGCCTTGGCCCGCGCCGAACGCCTGTTCGCAGAACTGGCCGAAATCAGCGCGGATCCGCCCGGCGTCACCCGCGCAAGCTTTGGCCCTATCGAGACCGCAGCACACACAATGATCCGTCGCGAGGCCGAGGTAATCGGCCTGCCCCATCACACCGATGCGGTCGGCAATCTCTATGTCACGCTGCCAGGCAAAGACCGCGCAGCGCCGGCTGTGATGACCGGCTCGCATCTCGATAGTGTGCCGCATGGGGGCAATTTTGACGGCGCAGCAGGCGTGTTGGCAGGGCTAGTCATGCTGGAACTGCTTGCCGAGGGCCCGCAGTTGCGCTGCGATGTAACCCTCATGGTGATCCGTGCAGAGGAGATGATCTGGTTCCCCACCCACTATCTGGGCAGCCGTGCGGCCTTTGGCCTGCTGCCACCACAGACGCCTGATCAAGTGCGCCGATCGGATACGGGGCGCACCCTTGCAGATCATATGCTGGAGGCGGGATTTGAGCCTCAGGTCATCCGAGACGGGAAGGCGCAACTCGACCTGACCAAAATCAAAGCTTTTGTCGAAGTTCATATTGAACAAGGACCGGTCTTGATTGAAGCAAATCTACCGGTCGGTATCGTTACGGGTATTCGTGGCAACATCCGCCATCGCTTTGCCCGGATCACCGGCGAAACCACCCATGCAGGCGGCGTGCCTCGTCGCAGTCGCCGCGATGCCGTGCTTGCCGGTGTTGAACTGCTTGCGTCACTTGAAGATTGGTGGCAGGCGGCAGAAGTGGACGGAGAGGACATGGTACTTACCATCGGCGAGTTCTCAACTGACCCCCTCCAGCACGGCATCACAAAGGTTCCCGGCCTTGTGGCCTTCACACTTGATGTGCGAAGCCAAGATGAGGCCCTCCTTAGCCATTTTGCAGAGTTCTTGCACAGCCAAGCCTCGGATATTGCAGCGCGGCGCCTGGTCGACATCGATCTGGGCACCAGCACGCAAGCTGCGGCATCTCCGATGTCACCCGACATACAACACGGACTGATCGCCGCTGCCCATGCGTGTGGGGTTGCGCATATAGAAATACCCTCAGGCGGAGGCCACGACTGCGCAACCTTCGCAAGTCTGGGGGTCCCGTCCGGAATGATTTTCATCCGTAACAGTCATGGTAGCCACAATCCCGAAGAGGCCATGGATTTTGATGACTTTGCGCGCGCCACAGATGTGCTGACGCAATGGGTATTAATGGTCAGCAATTGATATATCGCGGAATGCTCGAAGTGCAGCAGGTCCGCCGTCACTCTCCCGATGGCTATAAATCACGTCGCAAGATGGGTGATCATCTCGTATCTCGAAGCCCTTAAATTTCTCAGAACGTTTTAGGCCACCCTAAGCTTGATATGAACAAAGTCACTTTACCGACAAACGTCCAACAGAACGCGCCAGAAGGCGATTTCACGCTGTACATACAGTGCACACGGCGCTCATCAAATCATTGAACTAAATAGAAAAACCGTCCAGTCCATCACCAGACCGATGCTCAGGCTGTCCAGATGCGCTATCGTATTGTTCCTATGGGAACCGGAGCCGTGGATCATGTACCTTGCTTCGCCACCTCACGTTTCGGATGCGACCGCCCTGCTTTGGCGAAGCCGCGATCCGTCGCGATAAATCGCTCCAGCATGGGAACAACCAGCTTCTTCGGTTCGATTGGTCCCTGGCCTGCTTCCCGGCCGAGGATTTCACCATAGGCGATCAGATCCCGATGCAGCTGGGCCGGTAGTTCCACAGTGAGTTTCACCGTAAGCGTGTGCTGATCACCCATCGGGTTGTGGCTTGACTGTGTTTGACTG
>CALGTJ010000797.1 GCA_937901435.1 uncultured Rhodobacter sp.
GGTGCTTGAGAATTTAAAAGTCAATAACAAGGGGTTGGAGTTTGGAAGGACTGTGGCACTACCAGCGCAGAACAACAGAGCCCCAGGCCAAACCACCTCCGATTGCTTCTGTTACAAGCAAATCGCCTTTTTTGATCTTGCCCTCGGCGACCCCAACGGACAGGGCGAGGGGGATAGAGGCGGCAGAGGTATTGCCGTGATCCTGAACCGTGACGATCACATTATCCATCGACAGGCCCATTTTCTGGGCGGTGGCCTTGATGATTCGCAGGTTGGCCTGATGCGGTACGATCCAGTCGATATCCGCATCGGTCAGGCCCACATTGGCCAGAGCGGTTTCTGCGGTCTTGGCCAGTTTTTCCACCGCGTGGCGGAACACCTCTTTGCCCTGCATACGCAAAAAGCCGGTGTTGTTGCTTAGGACACCGCCATCCACGTACAGCAGGTCGCGATAGCGCCCGTCCGAATTGAGGTCAGCCGACAGAATTCCACGATCAGCGTTTGTTCCGGTGCTTTCGGCCGCTTCCAACACCAGCGCACCGGCCCCGTCGCCAAAGAGCACACAAGTGGTGCGGTCGCTCATATCGATGATCCGGCTGAATGTCTCGGCCCCGATCACCAGCACCCGTTTGGCCTGACCGGACAGGATCAGCGAATTGGCGGTGGTCAGCGCATAGACAAAGCCCGCACAAACGGCCTGCACATCAAAGGCAAAGCCGTGGGTCATTCCCAAGGCGTGCTGCACCATGGTAGCGGCAGAGGGAAAGGTCATGTCCGCGGTCGAGGTGGCCAGCACGATCGCGTCGATGTCATCAGCGACCAGACCGCCGTTATCAAGAGCGGCCTGTGCGGCACGGGTGGCAAGATCAGACGTGCCCTGACCTTCGGCGGCAAAGTGACGACGTTCTATCCCAGACCGGGATTTGATCCACGTGTCGGATGTTTCGACGCTGGTCTCGAATTCAGAGTTGGGAACGACCCGCTTTGGCAGGTAATGTCCGACCCCTCGGACGACGGCGCGTGTTTTCATTCTGTTTTACCGTCACCGGAGCTTTGTTCCAGTATATCTTGACGCGCCAGCGAAGCGGATGCAACCCGTGCTGCCAGGCGATTGTTGAACTTCGATTTGGCGAGGGTGAACGACAGTTTGATCGCGGCGGAAATGCCAGTCGCGTCGGACGATCCGTGGCTTTTGACGACAGTGCCGTTCAGCCCCAGAAACACGCCGCCGTTGACTTGCCGTGGATCGATCCGCTTGGACAGGCGACGCAGCGAGGTATAGGCCATCATCGCGGCGATCCGGGACAGAGGCGTGGCGCTGAACGCTTCTTTCAGAAAGCTGCGGATCAGCGACGCGGTGCCCTCTGCTGTCTTGAGCGCGATATTGCCGGTGAAACCGTCCGTAACGATGACATCGACCCGATCCGTCGGGATATCCCCGCCTTCAACGAATCCTATATATTCGTAATCACCCAAGCCTGCGGCCTCTGCGATCATGTCATTGGCCACCTTGAGTTCGGCGCGTCCCTTGTGCTCTTCGGTGCCCACATTCAGCAGGCCGACACGCGGGCGGGTCAGGCCCAGCCCGTTGCGGGCATAGGACGCCCCCATCAGCGCGTATTGCAGCAGATCATGTTCATCCGCGCGAATATCTGCGCCCACATCCAGCATCAGGTTGAATCCGCCCTTTGCCCGCGACGGCCAAAGACAACAGATTGCCGGGCGATTAACGCCCTCCATCTTGCGCAGTCGGATCATGCTGAGCGCCATAAGCGCGCCGGTGTTGCCGCAACTGACGCAGACCTCGGCGTCGCCGTCGCGTACCGCCTCGATGGCGGACCACATAGAGGTGTCCTTGCCGTGACGCACAACATGCGAGGGCTTGTCATCCATAGTCACAACACCGGGAGTGTCGCGGATTTCACAGCGTCCGGTCAAGGTTTTGCGCTTGGCCACCAAGGGCTCTAGCTGGTCCTTGGGACCGTGCAGGATAAACCCGATGTCCGGGTTTTTCTCGGCCGATCGGGCGCAGCCCGCGATGACCGTAGCAGGGCCAAGATCGCCCCCCATCGTGTCGACGGATATCACAATCCGAGAGGGGCCATCGGCGGCTCTTGCGCTAGTATTGGTCTGAGCCGCCACCATGACCTCGAGGCTACAGCTTTTTTACGCTGCGTCTTCGTCCAGATCGATTTCGTTCACAGCCGCGACGATCTCGCGCTCATTATAGTGACCGCAAGACGCGCAGACGTGGTGCGGGCGCTTAAGCTCTCCGCAGTTGCTGCATTCTTGTGGGTTACCAGCCGTCAGTTTGTCGTGGCTACGACGCATGTTGCGGCGGGATTTTGTGATCTTATTCTGTGGGACAGCCATGTCACAACCTCAGTCATTGGCGGGCAGCTGCCCTATGATTCCATCGTGTTTGGTGCGCCAAACGCAGCGTCACAACCAAACGTTAAGTGAGGCCGGGAACATACTGCTATTTGGCCTGTACGCAAGGGGATTCTTGAGAGAATATTCAAGGAACGGCACACCAGAAGATAGGATAACGTTTGGCCCATAAAAACAAGGTGGTTCGCTCTGTAAATGATTTCGCGCAAATCCACTGTGTCGACATTGTTCAGGCCCCGGACGGGCGGTTTGGCTATGTGCACTGTCGTCGCGATCCCGAGGACGGGTATGGCTGGCGCGTGATCGGCCCGGTCAGCGCGCTGACGTTTTTCAGCATGCAGACTGCGTTCGAGGCGGCTTGCGCACAGATCGGCTGGCTGGCCGAGGAAACGGATGCAAAGCTTTAGCCCGGATTATTCATCGAGGCGAGGGTGTGTGATGGCGGCGGTAGCGTA
>CALGTJ010000798.1 GCA_937901435.1 uncultured Rhodobacter sp.
GATTTCTATATAGCGATGGGTCAAATCGCAGGTCCAGACCGTCGCGCGCCCATCAGCAATGCCAAGGTCGACGGAAATTTGCAGATCCTGCGCCTTCATATAGGTCGCGCCCGCCTCTTCCTTATAGGTAGGAGACACCCAACCATCCTCTGCCACCAGAATATCCCCAAAAGAGATCGAAAGCTTGTCACGGTCTGCCTCGGCGCCAGATTTACCGACAGCCATGACGATGCGACCCCAGTTCGGATCCTCGCCCGCGACGGCAGTCTTGACCAAAGGCGAATTGGCAATCGCCATCCCTGCCTTATGGGCATCCTGATCATTGCGTGCACCCGTGACCGTGATTGCAAGGAATTTGGTGGCCCCTTCGCCGTCCCGCACCACTTGATGTGCAAGATCTGTCATCACGTTGTTCAAGGCAACGCGAAAGGATGTATCTCTTGCGGCAATCTCGACGCCAGAGGCGCCGGTGGCGGCCAAAAGAAGCGTGTCAGAGGTAGATGTATCGCTGTCAACAGTAATACAATTGAAGGTTCTATCGGTTAGCTCAGACAGCATCGTTTGCAAAAGGCTTTGCTCTATTTTGGCATCGGTAAAGATATAGACCAGCATCGTTGCCATATCCGGCGCAATCATGCCAGAACCCTTTGCGATACCGGCGATCCGCACCGATCCGCCGTTTGTCTTGACCTCGGCAAAAGACCCCTTGGCAAAGGTGTCCGTTGTCATGATCGCGGCTGCGGCTTCTTCAATGCCATCTGGTGTCAGAGAGGCGTTGAGATCGGCAATCTTGGCGGTGATCCGGTCGTGTGGCAAAGGTTCGCCAATGACACCGGTCGAGGACGTAAACACGCGATCCTGTGGCACACCTGTGATCTTGGCGACCTCGGCGGTGATGGCTGCAACAGACAGCTGGCCCTTGCCGCCGGTGAAGGCATTGGAATTGCCGGAATTCACAAGAATGGCGGTAGCCCCATCGCTGGGCTTGCCGATCTTGGCCTGACAATCCAGCACAGGTGCAGAGCGGGTCGCAGAGCGGGTAAAGACCCCCGCAATACTGCTACCTGCGTTAAGGATCGCCAACATCACATCCGTGCGCCCAGAATACCGCACACCAGCGGCAATGCTGGCAAACCTGACGCCGCCGATCTGTGGCATTTCCGGAAAACCGCCAGCGGGCGCGAGCGGAGAGACATTAGACACCTTCACGGGACTGCCAAGCTGCGTTCGTAAGTGACGTAGTTTACGCTTTAGCTTTTTGATCTTTTTGGACTTGGATCCCATGGGTGTGTATCCGTTCGGGTTATTGTTTGATCAGATCGATTTGGCCGAGAATCGCCGGGCTGATGTTTGTGGTGTCGGTGCGATCGGTCTTAATCACATCAACCATGGTTAAGATCTCATTATCGAGACGTCTGCGCCAGACCTCTTGCTCTAATTCTTCCTTCATGTCCTCTAACGTCGGCTTTGCAGGGTCGCGGGTCTCGTTCAACCGGATCACATGCCAGCCAAATTGCGTTTTGACCGGAGAGGAGGTCGCGCCAATTTTCAACGCCATCACAGCGCCCTCGAACTCCGGGACCATGCGGCCCGGCCCAAACCAACCCAAAAGGCCGCCGTTTGGCCCTGACGGCCCTGTTGATTTCGCTTTTGCCAAAGCGGCAAAGTCAGCGCCGTCCTCTAGCTCTGCCATAACGGCCTTGGCCTCTTCTTCTGTCTCAACAAGAATATGCGATGCATTGTATTCTGTGGCAGGCGTGAATTCTGAAAACCGGGCATTATAGGCGTCTTGAACGTCTTCCTCGGTCACTTCGATGCGGTCGGCCATCTCATTTACAACGCGATTCGCCTTTAGCGCGCGCATCTCGTTTTCGACCATAAGGCGCGTCATCATATCAGGCTCTGACTGCGACTGGCTGATCGCCTCTTGTTGGATCAGGCGTTCCAGAACCCCGTCGAACACCACATTCGCGGGCAGTTGTAGCTGTTCCTCGGTCAATGTGGTGACCATAGCGATCATGTGACCCAGCGTGATATCGACACCACCGACGGTGGCCATCACGGTGCTTGCGTCGGGTTCTTGTGCTTGTGCGGGCACCGAAAGACCCAATCCGAATGCCATAGTCAGTAGCATTGTTCTGATTTTTGCCGTAGTCGTTGTCCTTTTGATAGGGTCGCAAAGCCGTCGCGACGTTGACACTAAACATGCGGACCCTTACATCGCCTTGTGGCATGCCGTCCGCGGTCTTTGAGCTATTCCTATGGGTCAGCGTAAGGGCGAGCAAGTCGAAGACTTTCAACTTGTCGACAAAACGCATCCGCGTGGAGAAATTATGCTGGGCATCGGTACACTCGCCAAAAAGGTTTTTGGAACTCCCAACGACCGTAAAATCAAGGCGACCCGCCCATTGGTGGCGAAGATCAACGCTTTGGAACCTGAGTTTCAGGCCCTCAGCGATGAAGGTTTGATCGCCAAAACTGAAGAATTCGTTAAGCGAGTGGCAGACGGCGAGAGTCTTGATGCGCTTTTGCCAGAGGCTTTTGCCAATTGCCGCGAAGGCGCACGCCGGGCCTTGGGTCTGCGCGCGTTTGATGTGCAATTGATGGGGGGAATTTTTCTGCATCAGGGCAATATCTCTGAAATGAAAACGGGCGAGGGCAAGACCCTTGTGGCTACGTTTCCCGCCTACCTGAACGGGCTGGCAAAGCGTGGGGTGCATGTGGTGACGGTCAACGACTACCTCGCCAAACGTGACGCCGAATGGATGGGCAAGGTGTTTGCGGCGCTTGGAATGACCACAGGTGTCGTTTATCCGCAACAGCCTGACGCGGAAAAGCAGCACGCCTACGCCTGCGACATTACATACGCGACCAACAACGAACTGGGTTTTGACTATCTGCGCGACAACATGAAGTCGGACCTGTCCGAGATGTACCAGCGGGATCATTTCTACGCGATTGTGGACGAGGTCGATTCTATCCTGATTGACGAGGCGCGCACGCCGTTGATCATTTCCGGCCCGATGCAGGATGATAATCCGCTG
>CALGTJ010000799.1 GCA_937901435.1 uncultured Rhodobacter sp.
CGCTCTTCGGATTTGAGCGTGCTTGCGTTCTGAAGCATCGGGCTAGCTGCATTGGACTCGGCGATACTCATGCCACATGTTCCGGCACGATGATTGTATCTTCGGGATGCAGGGCAAGGCCAATACGCTCCCCCTTGGAAGGCAGACCGGCCTGGCCAGCGCGATTGGCAGGGACGCGCACATTTATTTGACCTTCGCCGTCGTGCTGGACGATAACCAATACGCTATCGCCTTGATAAATGATGTCATGGACATTTCCGGACAGATCATTTGCTGTTTCAGGCACAGCACCCGCGGTGACTTCCAGCAACTCAGGCCGGATCACCAAGCGATGGCCCCCGCTACCTTGGGCAATGGGCAAATCAGATTTAATCACGCGCCCATTGAGTTGCGCTGTACCGTTGACCACTTTAACCGGCAAGGAAACTGATTCACCAATAAAATCCGCAACAAAGAAACTGTGCGGCTGACGATAGAGCCGCTCAGGAGTCTCGACCTGCTCGATCCGCCCATGATTGACCACCGCAATCCTGTCTGACATCGTCAGGGCTTCGCGCTGGTCATGAGTTACATATACAACGGTTGCATCCAATTTTTGATGGAGCGCCTTCAATTCAATCTGCATTTGTTCGCGGAGCTTTTTGTCGAGCGCGGACAGGGGCTCATCCATCAGGATAATCTGCGGTTCGAACACCATCGCTCGAGCAAGGGCTACTCGCTGTCTTTGGCCGCCGGACAATTGGGTGATGCGCCGATCCCCATAGCCGCCAAGCTGACACGTATCCAACGCGCGTTCGGCGCGTGTCTTTTGATCGCTTTTGGAAACCCCACGGATTTTCAGCGGATAGGCCACGTTTTCAGCAACCGTCATGAATGGAAACAATGCATAGCTTTGAAAAACCATACCAAGGCCACGTTTGTGCGGCGGTGTCGCAATCATTTCGCGATCGCCGAACCGGATCGAGCCACCGTCAGGACGAACAAAACCAGCGAGTGCCATCAGAAGCGTTGTTTTGCCTGAGCCTGACGGCCCAAGCAGCGTCAGGAATTCGCCTGCAGCAATATTCAGCGACACATCATCAAGCGCTTTGATTGATCCGTAGGCTTTGCACAGGTTGGATATGTCGATGGGGAGGGATTGGGCAGCAGATGACATGTAGGCTCCTAACTTAACAATAATGGGCGCAATGCAAAATGCGCTACGCCCAATTCGATTACTGCTGGATCAGCGTATCAAACTTTTCAGTCAACTCACCCAATTGGCCGATGTAGAAGTTTGGATCAACCAAAAGCTGTTTGTCGTAGTTGCTGGGGTGCGTGTTAACCAGCAAGGCTTGCTCGTCCGAGATAATACCGGTATCAAACGCACCTGCATTCACAGGGCCAAGCGGCATCGTAATCGCCAGTCGCGCTTGCGCTTCGGCACTTAGCAATTCGTTGATCAGACGCATCGCATTTTCGGCGTTTGGTGCGCCCTTTGGTACCAGCAAGCAATCAACGTCCATTGTGCCACCATCGAATGCATAAGCAACTTCAACACCTGATGCGCTTACACTTTCCACTCGGTTATGGCCCATGTGGATCACATCCACTTCACCATCACGCAGCAACTGTGCAGATTGTGATCCACCACGATACCAAACGGTGACTTCCGGTGCGATCTCTGCCAATTTGGCCCAAGCCCTTGCTTTGCCGTCATCCGTCGCCAACACGTCATAAACGTCATCTTGGGCAACACCGTCGGCCATCAACGCGGCTTCAAGGTTGTAGTTCACCTTGCCGTGCATGCCACGCTTGCCGGGGAAGTTTTCCAGATCCCAGAACTCTGCCCAGTTGGAAGGGCCATTGTCGCCAAAGGCATCCTTACGATACGCGATCACTTTAGTGAAGTTGATGAAGCCGATATAGTTTTCGTGGATCAGCTCTTCGGGGATGCCCGTTGTGTCGACAATTGAATAATCAATCGGCTCAAGGCTACCTTCGCGGCTCAGCGTTTCGCATGAGGGCAAATCCTGCTCGGTCACATCCCATGCGACGGCACCCGCTGTAATCTGCGCACGCACGTCCTGAATACCGTTGGTAGTATCTTCTTTAACCGTCACATTCAGCGCTGCTGCGGCAGGGTCTAGCATGGCTGAACGTAGCGCATCCTGGAATGATCCGCCCCAAGATGAAAACACCACCTCTCCTTCGGAGAACGCAGGCGTAGCAACTGCCAAACTGCTGGCAATGAGGCTGACCGTAAGCAGCAATCTTCTCTTTTCTTTTTTCATTTCAGTTTCTTCCTTATTTTTTTTAATTATTGAGGTCTATAACTACCTCACTCCCATAGATTTCGTCAGGTAAAACGTCATTTCATTTTATTAAGACTTGTGT
>CALGTJ010000800.1 GCA_937901435.1 uncultured Rhodobacter sp.
CTGCACTTTGACAATCTGTACAACTCTGACATCGTCCAGATGTACTGGAACAACCTGCTTTATAACTTTGCCCAAGCGGTTCCTGTAATCACCGATGACAGTTCGCTAAGCGGCAAAGACAAAGAGATTCAGTTGCTGATCCTGGTCGGTGTCATGCTGCATGCGATACAGGATTTTTATACCCATTCCAGTTGGGCCACGCTTGTGGTTCCAAGTGATCCACGCGGGTATGCCACATCGACCTACCTGACCCTCAGCGGCGTGCCCGCGGGGACAGGGATTAAAGAGCTTTACACGGGCGTCTATTCTGATTCCGAAAAGGTGGGATATGCCAAGCCACTGGATTCCAACGGCAATGCGATATTCACGCCCTCGGATGCGGCGCCACATGGCGACTATTTCACCGGTGAAAACAAAGACAGCCATATCCGCCCCAATTGGGACAAGGCGCAGGTTTTTGCCGAATTGGAAACCCGGCGGTTCCTCGTTTATGCGCAGGCCGTGATCGAGGCGGCGGATGATGGCCGCTGGGCCAAGATGCAGGCCGTAAACTCTGACACGCTCAGCAGCAACCAACGCGGCGATCTGGAAGACGATCTGCGCAATTCCTTCAAGCTGTCGATGTTCATCGACCACAATGCGGATGGCCATTACAAAGGCAACCTAAGCGGTATGCTGGAAGACACGGTAACCTCGGGTCTTGGCTATACCGTGGCGGATGCTGACAGTTTCATCGTCAACTATTTTCAGGACGGTTTTTTGAAGAAGCTGACGAAATGCCTTTACGGTGGCTCAGGCTGTTCCAGCCGTCCAATGACGCCTCCAGCGGTTCCAGCCGGTGTTTTGCCGATGGCGCTGACGCTGACGGTCGAGAATGTACGTGCCGGAAACAGCTCTATCGACACGTTAAGTCAGGCCGATTTCTTTCCAAAGTTCACGATGAATGACGGCTTTCTGGGGATCGACCGGGTTCTGGATGGCATGGACACCTATTCGTCAACCGCCTCAGACGTGATGATAGGCGGACAGCAAACAGCGGCGTGGTCGCAGCTTTGGCTGGTGGACAACGGCGACTGGAAAACATGTGACAGCGCCTCTCAGTACAAATGTGTAGACCTGAAAATCGAACTCTATGACTACGATTCGCCTGATCCGGATGACCATATCGACATCTCAAGTCAGGGCAAAAACCTGTCGCTTCAGTTTCGCCAGGACGGATATCTGACGGGCGAGGGGATCACGCCGGGCTTTTACAACAGCCCCTCTAATCTGGCGTCTTCCTCTGGAAATGATGGGGATCGCGCCACCATAGACTTCCTCGTCAAAGCGACCGACTTGCTTGTTCCATAAGACATGTGCGCCAAGACTCGCCTATGCGGTAAAGACCGACTTGCCCCAATCTGACGGCCCGGTACAAGAAGGGCCAGAAATGACAGGAGTAGGTGGATGCGCACAGCATCGTTATGGATCGGGCTCGTCGCCCTGACGGGGCTGGTCTCTTGTGGATCGGTCGACACATTGCGCAAAGAACTGGTCTCGCGCGACAGTGCGGATCAATCCTATACGATGGGCTGGGATCATCGTCCCGAGGCGGATCAATGGACGCAAGTCACGATGATTGCGCTTCAGCAACATGGGGCCAATCTGCCCGCAATGGTGCCCGGCGATATCGACACATGGTGCCCCCATTACCCCGAGGCCAGTGATGTGGAACGGCGCGCCTTCTGGACAGGCCTGCTGTCGGCACTGGCCAAATTCGAAAGCACCTGGAACCCAAAGGCAGTCGGCGGAGGCGGATTGTGGATCGGCCTTGTACAGATCGACCCGCGCACGGCCAAGGGCCACGGATGCGAGGCACAAACGGTTGCGGCCTTGCAAGACGGCGCGGCGAACCTGCGCTGCGCGGTCCGCATCGCGGCCCGCCAAGTGCCAAAACGGGGCGGCACAGTGTCTCGTGGAATGCGGGACTGGGGTCCGTTCCACCATGACTATTCCCGCTCTGATATGG
>CALGTJ010000801.1 GCA_937901435.1 uncultured Rhodobacter sp.
CTTCTCAGATGACAGACTTCAAACGTCTACGAGGGCGATAACGCGGCGCTTACCATAATCTCTGGATCGAAAGCCTTTATAAATTCGGCATCATCGGCACCTTCCTGATGTTTGCGGCCCTCGTCCTGCGCCCCGCTTTGACCAAGCTTCGGGTCGATAGTTTTTCGATATCCGTATCATGTGCCATGGCGATTTTCTTTACCGTCCAATCCGGTCTGACCGTTCCCTTTTTGATTTCCGGGCTGTCCGGCTTGCTCCATGCGTTATGCGTCACACATATCGTTGTCTTTGCGGCCAAAGCCGGATTGCCCTCTTCGGTGCCCGTTCCAGATCAGGGGATCAAGACCGACTGAAGGCCGTCAATGCAAGCCTGCACGGGGTGTCCAAGAGCCTTGGCCACCCACAACCGTTGAAAGCCTGCAAATAAAATAGGCGTAATCCCACTGATTCAGCAAAAACCCCGAAACCAGCGGCTTTCCCTCGGTTGATTGCGCCGGAGGTGATCTGGTAGGGGAGTGCTTTGTGCAATACATTTGCCAGAGCCAACGAGATAGAAGCGATAGTTACAATCGACGCGTCAATCACGGACCACACACGTATGAACACCCCTTCTTCGCTGCCCAAAGACACAGACGATATTGATCTGCTAGAGGTTTTTGCAACTTTATGGCGTGGCAAGTGGACGATTCTTTTCTTTTCTATTCTAACGGGAATGGCTGGCGTATATTATGCCCTTGAAGTTGCGAAGCCAAAGTATTGGACACAGGCCCGTCTGGTTCTACAGGTCAACAGCCAACAACTTGTCGATATTGAAAGTGTCGTCTCTGGTGTCTCGACCGAAGACCAGGCCATAAACACAGAGCTAGAGATTGTTGTTTCACGTGGCCTTATCAAACGTCTCGTGGCAGATTTGAATCTGGTCGAAGACCCAGAGTTCAACGCCCTTCTGCGGGATCCCCCCCTGATTTCCCGCGACACGATCGTAGAGGGCTTTCGCACGATCCTGAACCTTCCTAAAAAAGAGGCCGCCCCTCTGACAGAGGAAGAAATAGAGTTGAACGTGATAGAGGCGGTTCAGGGGGCAATTGCGGTTTCTGCAAAACCGAACACCTATATTTATTCCATCAATGTGAAAACCGAAGGCAAGCTGAAATCAGCACGGATCGCAAACAGGCTGGCCGAAATTTATCTGGATGATCAAATTCAGGTGAAGTTCGCGACAACCGAATTCGCCGTAAACTGGTTGTCTGGCCGGGTCAGCACCTTAGAGGCCGAGCTTTTTGAAAAAGAAGACGCCATCAAGGCGTTGCGCGCCGAGACCGAACTGGTCAGCCTTCAGGCCCTTGAGGGGCTGAACATTCGCGCCAAGGATATCCGGGAGCGTGTAGAGGATACGCAAGAGGATGTAACGACAGCCTTGGCGAAAGCAGCCCGTGTCGAGGCCTTGACGGCGGATGCCGATTATCAGGCTCTGGCAGAGGAATATGGCGATCCGGCCCTCAACCGTTTGGTTGCAGATCTCAACAAATCCACGATCGACCCTGCGTTTCAAAGCGCAGAGATCCAGACGAAAACAGCCCGTATTCTGGCGCGGTTGACTGTCTTGCGCGCGCAAGACAAGGCGGTGCTGGATCGTGCCGTTTCACAGAGCGAGGCCTTGCAGTTGTCCTATGCGCAAATTCTGGAAAGGATCGAAGAGCAGAACAATGATCTGGTCACCCTCAACCAATTGGTCCGCGAAGCCGACGCCACAAAAGTCCTGTACGAAACATTCCTGGCGCGCCTGAAAGAAACCTCTGTGCAGATTGGCTTGCAGCGGGCCGACAGCCGGATCCTGTCCGAAGCCGTGCCCGGAGAACAAGTCGAGCCGCGCAGAACAATGATCCTGGCCGTTTCGGTGGCGCTTGGTGGCCTGATCGGCATCGCCATTCTGGTGCTTCGACAATTCCTGCACAATGGCTTTCGCTCGTCCGAAGAACTGGAAAAATTCACCGGCCGTCCCGTGATCGGGCAAATCCCCGTCATTCCCATCCGGCGGCGGTCGCGGTTGATGACCTATCTGGTCACAAAACCAACCTCTGCCGCCGCCGAGGCAATCCGGAACCTGCGCACATCCGTCCTGCTGTCCGACATCGACAACCCCCCAAAGTGATCATGTCCACCTCGACGATCCCCGGAGAGGGCAAGACAACGCAAAGTATCGCTTTGGCGCAAAACCTGTCCGGCCTTGGCAAATCCGTCCTTCTGATAGAGGGGGACATCCGGCGGCGCACCTTTCTGCAATATTTTGACAAACCCGCTGTCGGGGGGTTGGTCTCTGTCGTCTCTGGCGATCACAGTTTAAGCGATGCGGTGGTGCATGATGACGAGCTTAAGATCGACATTCTGATGGGCGAAAAGGCCTCTATGAATGCGGCGGATTTCTTTTCCTCTGACAAGTTCAAAGAGTTCATGGTGACCACCAGAGAGGTCTATGACTACATCATTATCGACACGCCCCCTGTCCTCGTCGTGCCCGACGCGCGCGTGATTGGCCATCTGGTCGACAGCATCGTCTATTCCGTCAAATGGAACAGCACCAACCAGCATCAGGTCGTCGAAGGCCTGCGCCAGCTTAGCTCTGTCGGCCTGCGGGTCTCTGGTCTGGTTCTCGCGCAAATCGACCCACGGGGGATGAAACGCTATGGGTATGGCGGTCGATACGGGGCCTATTCCGGATATGGAAAGGGCTATTATGATAAATAAGACACCCCTCAGAATAAG
>CALGTJ010000802.1 GCA_937901435.1 uncultured Rhodobacter sp.
CGACGCCCTAGAGGATCTCGCCCGCCGCACCATCCGCAAATCCACGAGCGATGAGGTCGGCAAAAAGCCAGAGGTGACGGTCGTTATCAGCCGTCTGGCCTGACGCAATCTCTTGCCCTGTGATAGCGGTGATGCTATTCGGGGCGTGCGTGCGGGTGTAGCTCAATGGTAGAGCAGCAGCTTCCCAAGCTGAATACGAGGGTTCGATTCCCTTCACCCGCTCCAAAATATCCCGTAAATACCTGTTTTGTAACGGTTTAATTTTAATACTTTTTACTGACCCGCCCAAAGACCCGCCATTAAATTTGCGCTTGATTGTTTGATGACAGAACCAAATTCGTTCCAGAAATCAGTGAGAACGGGCTAAATCCTTCGCGCGTGCGCACGAGGCAACATTAAGAGCCTTATCGAAAAGTTGTGTTAGCAAGAAAGACAGCCTATCCACTCCGGTCCTTAAATTGTTGGTCGGCAAGATATTGATGCCCCCCCGCCAAGGCCGACCCCCTATTGTAAATTCGCGGTTCTGGAAATAAGCCTGCCCACGCCGGTCCCTGCTCAGAAGCTGGGAAGATATGGGGTGCCCCCCCGGCCAAAGTGAAATTCTCCGTTTTGTGGATGAGTGAAAAACCATCCCGACGCCGGTCCCCATCTCGCAGGCTGCTGGGATCTATGCCCTCCCCCGTCCCTCCAACTTTTCTTCTCTGAACTGCCCGCGCGTAAAAATGACTGACCACGCCGGTCCCTCTTTCAGAGGGGGGAGAGATTGATATACCCCCCAGCGTGCCGTTGGAAAGAAAACTCAAGATGACTTACTTGGATGCGCCAGCGCTAAGCACAATTCGTGCAAAATTTAACGACCGCTGCAAGGCCAGACACGACATTAGCGCCTTGCGCAACTCAAGACCCAACTTTCGGCATGAAGGGCGGGAAGGAGCCATTCGCTGCGACCGCGAAGCGATCGGGTGATTTCAGCGGCAGCCGACATTCAGGTGAGTCTTAATCTGTGTTTTGTGCTACCCTTTGGCTCACTGCTACTCTGCCGTTGACAACTTGATTTATTTGGAATTTATCGTCTTCCTGAACGTCAAGCCCTCTGCCCTTCAGCAAAACGAAACCCGATGCTCCAGCCACTCCCGCATTTCTATACCAACGGCCCGATTGATGAAGACATCCGAACCGAGGACGTTCGGTTCTCTCCTTCAGGACGGCGCGTTGTCGTCGCGTCGACGGACGGCAGCTTGCATCTTTTTGCGGTGGAACCGTCCTCTCGGCCGCTCGAGGTGACATATCAGACCCGGCTTGTCTCATCCGAACTACTGTCTCCGCATGGCGTGGAATTCCTGAGCGAAGACGCTGTCGCCGTTGCCAATCGGCACGATACCATCCGCGCTTTCCGTGTCCCGCTCCGAAACACATGGGACCCAGAAACAGAGGTCGACCGCATTGGCGAGATGGACTCCGACTGGTTTGGCGCACCCCGCGAAACCCGCAGGCTTCGCGAGCGAAGTGTTGCGACCGGCCCAGGGGCGGTGCGACGCCATGGGCGAGAACTTCTGGTATGTTGCAACAAGCTTAATACCGTCACCGCACATACCTTCGCCCTTGGCGAAAATCACGTCTCGTTCGGCGCGGGGCGCCTCGTGGCACAGGATGGGCTCGAAATTCCCGACGGGCTGGCCATCAGCCATGACGGTGCCTGGCTTGCCGTCAGCGATCACGACAACAACCGCATTCTTGTCTATCGTCTGGCGGATGGTAAACTGTCCTGCGCGCTCATGGACGACGCCTTGAAGTTCCCTCACGGCCTTTGCTTCGATCGAACCGGCAATTTCCTGTTATCGGCCGATGCCGGCAACCGATTCATACACGTCTTTCAAGGCGAAGGGGGCTGGACGGCCGACCAAACACGAAGCGTCGATCGGATCGACGCGGTGCCACCTTTCGTTTTTGATCGCACCCAGTCAGCCGTACCAGAGGCGTTCCGCCCGTTGGAGGGCGGCAGCAAGGGGATCGACATCGACCCGTCAGGTCGGTTGGTAGCGATCACTTGTCGGCACCTGTTGTTGCGCGTCTTTCTCCTTGATCCAGCCTTTGCATGATATCGTCGGACGACACGCGTGACGACACGCCAAGCCCGGCCGCAAAGTCTGCCAAGAAGGCGGACTGGACACCCGTCACAGCTGCTTGGTCCTGTGTAATCGACGACACGCCGGAAATCTGGGCCAGCTTCGGGCCCTGGCTTTCATCCCTGATCATCAACGCGCACGTCCGCCCAGATCGCATATTCGTTCACCATGTCTGTGATCTGCCAAGGGATTTATCGGACCTGCTTGAGCACCTGGGTGTCTCAACGCACAAGGTGCCGTGCTTTGACAGCCGGTTCCCCCATACGAACAAGATTAGGCAATGCGCGACAGAATTTCCTGATGTGGACAAGGTGATCATAACTGATGTCGACCTCGCCTTTTCCGAACCTCTACCGATTGCAATGGTAAAATCCGAATTGGCTGGGAAACTAGTCGATCGCCCTAACCCCCCGTTGGCGATCCTTTCTGACATCTATTCTGCCACCAATGTACCCCAGCCCGGCTCCGTGAAGCGCAGCTTCACTGACTCCAACGGCGCCCGGGTCGAATTTCAGACGTTGTCCAACAACTTCAACGGTGGATTGTATGTCGTGGACCGAGCGCTACTCTCGGAATTGGGACGCGAATGGTCGGACTGGGCGCGCTGGCTGATCTGCCGGAGGGAACTGTTAGCGGACTGGGCGGTCCATCTGGATCAAGTCGCCTTCGGGATCGCAACTGCTTCGCTGGGTCTGCTCCACGAAACATTGCCTGACTCCTGGAACCAGCCAACACACAACCGAACAAGTTGGAGAGGAGACCAACCATACGCGCTTCACCATCACGCGAAATTCGATTCTGGAGTACGCCTTTCAAGTGAGAACGTGCCTTGGGCTCAGGCGGCTATCGATCGAGTCAACGCCGCAGTAGAGCGCTTTTACGGGCTTCACCCGGTACTCGGCTGTCCCGAACGGAAACACAATGAGGAATGACAAAGACTGCTCGTGTTCGACGGCTTTGGGCCGCCCGACCGAAGGTCGGGATAGTCCTGCGAAATGAGAATTTAGGCACACACTGACTTTGCCTCCGCAGCGAATGGCTGCAATGCGGCTTGCAGTTGCAGCATTCGAGAACCTGATCGAGTGGCGGCTCTGGGCCGTCCAACCCCTTTCCCGTGAGTGGCGTTTGCAGCTTTGACAAATCGCCTTGCCGCTCTGACCCGTTGGGTCGACGTGACGCGAACCTCCATCCCTCAACCCTCTCCAGCGTTCAAATAGATCAATTCGTGCGGCCGGATCTGGCATTTCGCGCGGCCCCCACTGCACCCGAGAGCTGTCAACAGGGGTTGTGCGGATCGAAGACAGGCAAAGCCGCAACTGTTCAAACCCGACGCCTCACACAGGCGCGAAGCGGTCCGAGAATCTTCACCTAAGACTATAGTAGCGTTTGACAAAGGCTACCCAAACCCGAAGTGTTAATAATATACCGAGCTCACCCCAAGTAATTACTCACCCCCCATTTTGAGAGTGTGCGTCTCAGGCGAGGGTTTGGT
>CALGTJ010000803.1 GCA_937901435.1 uncultured Rhodobacter sp.
GCTTGGCTTTGAAGATCCCAACTCGTTCTTCAGGGCATTTCGCCGCTGGACAGGTTCCTCACCCGAGGCTTGGCGCGAGGCACAACGACTGAGTGCTTGAACTGGCGCGCTGCGCAAGTGTTCTGGCACATCCTGCGAATGACGGGAGTGACCTTAGTCATCACATTGAGGTCAAACAGCCAGATCTCAGCGAGGGCACAAGACCACATCTACCGCTATCCGCCGCCACGCCACTTGCGCCATTCGCAATCCGAGACGGTCAGATCATTACTGGGCAACAGCAACACAGCACGCGGCTTTTCTCCGATCTGCTGATCGAGGCGCTGTCAGAATAGACCAGCCGGGACCACTTCGGCCCACGCAATAGCACCAAAGGAAATGCAGCACGGGCGACACATGCCCTTGTTGAAAAAGAGGATCATCCAACGGGAAACCGGCGGAAGTTGCGCCAAGAGGAGCATGACATGAAGTTGACACTGAGAATTGCCGCAATCATTAATCTGGCGGTTGCCGTCGTTCACACATTTGTAGGTGAGGCGAGTGTTGTTGCGCCGCTGATGGGGTCGGATGCGCCCGACCTCGTGAAAGCAACACTCCATTCCGCGTGGCACATGATTTCCGTCGTGCTGTACCTATCCTCCCTGACCCTGTTCTATGTCAGCCGAAAGGATGTGACCGATCCAGCCGTGACGCTATTGCCGGGCTATATCGGCATTCAATACGTGGGCTTGGCCATGGTCTTTGTCGTCACGAGCGTGATTTACGGCCAGTTCTTTCCGCAGATCGTGATGCTCTTGCCAATCGGACTTCTGTCCCTGTGGGCGGCGAGGATGGCGACCAAAGCGTGACCTCAGGCGGGGCGGGCTCCGACCCAACATGGCGTTGGATGGGGCCCCCGCAAACCTGCTCTTACCCAGAAAGGGAACCTTCGAATGACCAAAGTCTTTTTGACCGGTGCGTCCGGTTTCATCGCCAAACACATTCTGCGAGAGTTGCTGGAACAGGGCTATCAGGTCCGCGCCTCGATCCGCTCTGACAAACGCAAGGATGAATTGCAGGGTCTTTTTCCGGCCGCGGCGCTGGAATTTGCTACGTTGGATTTGACGAAGGATGAAGGCTGGCAGGATGCTTTGCAGGGCTGTGATGTCTTGATCCATACGGCTTCGCCCTTTCCGCTGACAGAGCCAAAAGATCCGCAAGACCTGATCCGCCCGGCGGTCGATGGCACGCTGCGGGCAATGCGCGCGGCCAAAGCTGCGGGGATCAAGCGCGTGATTTTGACGTCGTCCTGTGCTGCAATCTACAAGCAGGCGGACAAGCCCAAGATGCAATCGTCGGATGAGACATATTGGACGACGCCCAATGATCCGTCTGTCGGGGCCTATGAAGCCTCCAAGACGCTGGCGGAAAAGGCGGCCTGGGACTTTGTCGCTGACACCCCCGATATCGCGCTGACCACCATCAACCCGGGCGCCGTCTTTGGCCCCCCGATGGACGCCCGTTACGGTTCGTCGCTTGAACTGGTCGAGCAGCTGATGACCGGCAAGGTTCCGATGGCCCCCCCGATGGACATGGTCGCGGTGGATGTACGGGATGTGGCGCGGATGCACGTCGCGGCCATCGATCTTGAGGCCACCAAGGGCGAACGCTTCGCCGCCGCGAGCGGGACATATCGCTTCCTTGAACTTGGGCAGATGCTGAAGGCTTGGGATTCCGCGCTGAAGACACCGGGCCGAGAGGCGCCTGTCTGGCTGCTGCGCATCATGGGGCTATTTTCCAAGGACGTGAAAGGGGTTCTGGCGAATGTCGGGCGCACGCTCGCGGTCTCTGGGGCAAAGGCAGAAAAGACCTTCGGTTTCAAATTCATCCCGGTCAAAGACGCGCTGATCGCGTCAGCCGAAGCAGTCCAGACCTACACAATGAACGAGAAATCAAAATGATCACGGCTTATCTTTGGGGTACACCCAACGGCTATAAGGTTGCCATCGCACTTGAGGAAATGGGCGTGGACTACGAGATCACTTGGGTCAACATCGGCGCTGGCGCACAGCACGCACCCGAATACCTCAAGATTTCCCCCAACGGGAAAATCCCTGCCATCGTCGATCATGAGACTGGCATCAGCCTGATGGAATCCGGCGCGATCCTGCAATATCTGGCTGAAAAGACTGGGAGATTCGGAGGCGAAACCCCGCAGGACCGCTGGGCCGTGACACAGTGGCTGCATTGGCAAATGGGCGGGCTTGGTCCGATGATGGGGCAGTCCAACCATTTCCGAGGTCTGAATGAGAAAGTTCCCTACGCCGAAACCCGCTACAAGAACGAGACAGCACGACTGTTCGGCGTTCTTGAGACGCAGCTGGATGGTCGCGACTATATCGCAGGAGACTATTCCATTGCCGATATGGCCGCTGTCGCCTGGGCTGGCATGGCACCCATGATGGAGGACGCACGGCTGACGGCATGCAACAACGTCATGGGTTGGACCGAACGGAACGTCTCGCGACCCGCCACAGCCCGGGCGATTGCGTTGTCGCCGGGCTGACATGCGAGGCTGCCTTCGCAGACGCCGCGCAACATCTACGAAGTCGAGGCCCGAAGGTTGCCCGACTTATCATAGAGTTGGGTCACTTTCGTTCGTCGCACCGAGTGCGTGGCATAGGCGCTGGCCGTCAGGCCGATGGATGTCACCCACTCACGGACGATGCCCGTGTACTGGCGGGTCAAGATGTAAAGCCATTCGTGAAAACGCCCGGGTCGAAGGTACTCAGATCCAATCAGAAGCGGCTGCCGCATCTGCCTTGCGAGCGATGCACTTTTGCCTGCAGGGATTTCCAAGCGCGCCGGTTTCTGGGGCTTGCTCTGCAGAACCGACTCGCGTTCCTTGATTTGACCTGACGCCATGACATCGACCACCTTCATCTTCAGCAAATCGCAGCCGCGCAGCTTGCTGTCGATTGCGAGATTGAAAGGGCCAGATCACAATGGTTCTCGGCAAGCGCCAGCAGCACCTTTTTTGCCCAGACGTGTTTGGGCCTGAGCGGCCGTTTTTTGACCTACGATCCGGCCCTTGTTCCAGGCTGCACGCAATGCGGCAATGGCGGACAAGTTCGGCGTTTCCATAATGGACCCTCCGATCCACCACACCCTTCCACATCGAAAACCCGACGTTGATAACACCTCATGTCACACGATGCTGCATCTGCAGCGCACCGGGCCCTTGGCCTACATCGACGATCCGCGATATCTGTTTCTATTTTATCGCGATGGAAGGGCTTTCATTTACCGTGGAGGTTGTTCCGTGCGGACCGAGTTACAACAGGTGATCGGCTGTTCCGTGACAAGGATTGGATCAACGGCACAGCAGGCGTTGCGAACGCAGGCATCTCCCTCGCAATTGGCGAACCTGAGAGCATCGGCTGGCCGAAAATATCCTCACTCTTGAAAGAATACGGGTTCATCGCCTTCTCAGCAGCAGACAAACCGACGGTATTTGATCAGATCCGCACGAAGTTCGGTGATGAAGGTGATCTACCCTATTGAGACTCTTTCTCTGCCCCTGTTTCGGATGCCCTGCCGACCTGCGAGGGGATCGTTGAAACCTTGGGGGAACATATGTCTTACAGAGTGACAGAATTCCGAACACCGATACAATCCATGAGCTGATCGGCCTCAATCAAGGTGTCAGTGTGTCGCCCCTTCCTGAATGGTTTATGCGTGAAGAAGGGCCGCCTTCCATAGCCAGTTTTATCCGGTCAACCGACGGCCGCATGATCGCTTGCGCAAATGGTAGCATGCGCTACGACGCGAATAGCCTATTTGCTAAGGCTCAGTTCAAAAGGCCTCGGATACCGCCATTCGCACGGTTGAAAGTAGACCGGTGCGATCCGTGTCGACCTAGGGATTCAGTATAAACACTTTGTCCTCAGAAAGGGGCCTCTATGCCAAGTTTTGCCGCTTCACGGCGCAATTCATCGGCTGTGTCGTCTGGCAGGCTAATCCCGTCCTTGCGCAGTTTGGTGTCTGACAGGGCTTCCAACTCACCGGGATAGTAGATTTGCTCGACCTTTGGCTGAGGCTTGGTCGCCTTGAGCTGGTCAATCATCCGCTCCATATCGGCTTCAAATTCAACCAACGAGCGACAGGCGTCTATCCTGATCGCCATCACAAAATGGCCAACCCCGCTCATGCCGTCGGGCATATAGGGGCCAATGACCGAGGATCCGAATTGGCTTCCGCTAAGTACACCGGACAGCATGTCCATGATCGTTGAAATCGCATAGCCCTTGTGACCGGCCATCGGCAGAATCGTGCCCGCTATGCCGGCGGCGGGGTCAACGGTGGCGTTACCATCAGCATCAATTGCCCAAGTGTCCGGGATAGCCTCGTGGCGTTGCCTTGCTAGGTAGAGCTTTCCCCGCGCGACAGCGGTATTGGCTATGTCCAAAATCATCGGTGGATAGCGCCCGGCGGGTGCCGCCCAGGACCACGGGTTGTTACCAACGCGCTTTTCCATCCCACCCCAGGGTGCCATGGCAGGGCTGGCATTGTGCAGTTGACACTTCAAAATGCTAGGATGGGTCATGCTTGGTGTGTTCCGATCAGACATCTACCTTTAGAAATTTGCAGATTTGTACAGGACCAGTTCCTCAAGTGGCTGCTCCGAATACGTGAAGGATACTGGACCTGAGTTGGGCGCCAAAGTCCTTCGTGGTCGTGGACGCAAAAATCGAGTCGATAAGCTGGGAGGGGATTAGCTCGGCGCGATATCTGTCGATTCTGGAAAGAAGCAGCCAACAGATTCACAGAAGCTCACAGGGTTTTCCACCCATTGCCCGCTGGAGTCTGTGTGAAATTTAATTTTAAATTGCGCTAAAGTTTTGGAATATTATTGCGAAAATCTAGCGTCGCCTGCTTTCAGGAATCGCAGAAGCTACCATCAGCCAGCCCCTATCTGCGACGAAAACGAACATTCACCCGATGGCAGGTGGCACTATACACACGAGACTAACGCGGAATTTTTATTTCTAATTAACAACCACTTAGCAATGTAAGTGGCGGACTGGGGAGGATTCGAACCCCCGACCCTCTGATTCGTAGTCAGAT
>CALGTJ010000804.1 GCA_937901435.1 uncultured Rhodobacter sp.
ATGGCGGGCAGGCCTTGCAGCGCGGCCTCTATCGCCGCGCCGATGGTGCCGGAATAGAGCGTGTTTTCCGCCGCGTTATTGCCCCGGTTCACGCCCGACAGCACCAGATCGGGCCGCTGGCCCTGCATCACATCGTAAAGCCCGGCGAGCACGCAATCGGCCGGAGAGCCCTCGACCGCGAAACGGCGCGGGGCAAATTCGGATATCATCATCGGTCGTGTGTAGCTGATGCAATGGCCGACGCCGGATTGCTCGAACGCAGGCGCGACTGTCCAGACCTCGCCGGTGGGTCCGGCCAGCTCTGTTGCGATGGCTGTCAGGGTTTTCAGCCCCGGAGCGTTGATTCCGTCGTCATTGGTGATGAGAATGCGCATGCGGTTTGCCTGACCTGCTTGATGTTTGGATTTGTCTTACGGCGCTTTGCGGGGGAAGGGAACCTTGGCGCAAGGGGGGAGGGCGCAGGAGTTTGAATGCGTGGCGCGAAGGACTCGGATTCTTCGTTGGGTCGGATTGCTTGGGCAATCCGACCCGTTGGGGCTCTGCCCCAAACCCCGAGGTATTTTTAGCCAGATGAAGGGAGAAGGGGCGGTTGGTTTCTGCGTCTCAGAGGCGGCCCAGGTAGGTTTGGTATTCGATGTTGGTGATCGAGGTGGTGAGTTTGTTGATCTCATCACGTTTGAGCATCTCGAAGATTTCGCAGAATCGGGCGTCGAAGATATCGGTGGTGAAGGCGGAGTCTGTGAAACAGTCGACCGCGAGGCTCCAGTCGTGGGCGAGCGGATCGGCGGGTTCGGCCTCTGGGTCGTCGAGGGGCAGGGGCAGGACGGGTTTGGTGTCCAGCCCGTGCAGGACGCCGCCAAGGATTGCGGTGACTGCCAGATAGGGGTTCACATCCGCGCCTGCGATGCGGTGTTCAAGGCGCGCGCCGGGGCCACGGGTTTCGGGCAGGCGCACGGCGGCGTTGCGATTGTCCAGACCCCAGTCGGGACGATTGGGCGAAAAGCTGCCCGGGCTGAAGCGGCGGAACGAGTTCATATGGGGGGCCAGCACGGCCTGCGCATCGCCCATGGTGCTCAGGACTCCGGCCACGGCATTTTGCAGCGTCTGCGAGATGCCGTCGTCAGCGGAGAAGATATTGTCGTCGCCCTGCATGACGCTGACATGCACATGCATCCCGTTGCCGGGGTGATCGGCGTAGGGTTTGGCCATAAAGGTGGCCTCCATCCCGTGCTTGCGCGTCACACCGCGCACGAGGCGGCGGAACAGGATCGCGGTGTCGGCGGACTCCAGAACATCGTCGGTGTGGTGAAAGTTGATCTCGTACTGGCCGGGGCCGTATTCGGCGATCAGGCTGTCGGTGGCGAGGCCCTGAATGGCGCTGGCGGCCATGATCTCGTCCAGAATGGGGGCGGTGCGGTCGAGCACGTTCAGTTCGTAATTTTGCGCAAGGGGCGCGAATTCTGGCGGGACGGGCGGATCGAAGGGTGTGTTGCGTTTCTGGACGATGTAGAATTCCAGCTCTGTGGCGATGACTGGCTGCATCCCGCGATCTGTGTAGCGCTTGACCATATTGGCCAGATGGTGCCGGGTCGACAGGCCTTGATAGGTGCCTTTGGGGGCGCGCATTTCGACCAGAACCTGCGCGACATTGCCCTCGACCCAAGGCACCGGCATCAGGGTGCCAGGCACGGGATATATAATGCCGTCCGGGTCGCCTGCGGTGATGCCAAGACCGGTTTCGGGCAGCTCCTCGCCCAGAATGGTCGGCGCATAGGTCGAGATCGGCAGGCGGACCTGCCCTTTTTCCAGCTTGGCCGCATCAGTGCCGGGCAGCCATTTGCCACGGATCAGAGCGTTGATGTCACAAAGAAGCAGCTCGATCCGGTCGGGCGTCCCGTTCGCGGCCTTGAAGGCCGCGAATTCTTCGAGGAATGTCATGTTTGCAGGGCCGCCTGTTCGTCGCGCTGGCGTTTGACGACCGCGCGTTTGCTGATGAGTGACGCGGTTATGACACCAATGGTGACGATAGCAATCATAATTGTCGACAGGGCATTGATTTCGGGCGAGACACCAAGGCGCACAGCCGAAAAGATCTTGATCGGCAGGGTCGTCGCACCGGGGCCAGAGGTGAAAGAGGCGATCACCAGATCGTCCAGCGACAGGGTAAAGGCCAGCAACCAGCCAGAGATCACGGCGGGCGCGATGATCGGCAGGGTCACAAGGCGAAAGGCGTCAAAGGCAGAGCAGCCAAGATCCAGCGCGGCCTCTTCGAGGGAGCGATCAAAGGTCACGAGGCGGGACGAGACCACGACCGAGACATAGCACATCGAAAAGGTGGTATGGGCCAGCACGATTGTCAGAATGCCCCGGTCAAGTCCGATGCCGATGAACAAGAGCAGTAGCGACAGGCCGGTGATGACTTCGGGCATCACAAGAGGCGCGTAGATCATGCCGGAAAACACGGTGCGCCCCAGAAACCGCCCGCCCCGGATCAGAACATAGGCGGCCATGGTGCCCAGCACGGTCGCGATGGTCGAGGACATCACCGCGACCTTGATCGTCACCCATGCGGCATCGAGGAAGGCGTCGTTGCGCATCAACTCGCCGTACCATTTCGGCGAAAATCCGCCCCAGACCGTGACCAGTTTGGAGGCGTTGAAGCTGTAGATCACGAGGATGATCATCGGCAGGTAGAGAAAGGCAAAGCCGAGGGTGAGCGAGGTGGCGTTGAACCAGGAGAAGCGTTTCATTGAGGCGCTCTCTTTGGGTTAGGGCGGCACCTGTGTTCGAGCGAGCGGTTGGGGGCCAGCCCCCAAACCCCCGAGGTATTTGTCGCCAGATGAAGGATGGAGCGGTGTCCCGGAATGGAATGCAGGCTCATTGATCCATCTCCCGCTGTTTTTGTTCGTTTCTCTGGAACAGCACAATGGGGATGATGAGCAGCAGCAACAGGATGACGGCGACAGTGCTGGCGACGGGCCAGTCGCGGTTGGAAAAGAATTCCTCCCACAGGATTTTGCCTATCATCAGGGTTTCAGAGCCGCCCAGCAGGCTGGGGATGACGAATTCGCCAAGGGTTGGGATGAAGACGAGAAAGCAGCCTGCGGTGATGCCCGGTCGCGACAGGGGGATCGTGATCAGCCAGAAGGCGGAGAAGCGCGTGCAGCCAAGGTCTTGGGACGCCTCGAGCAGCGAGTCGTCCATGCGATCCAGCGCCGAGTAGATCGGCAGCACCATGAAGGGCAGGTAGGTATAGACCACGCCGATATAGACGGCGGTGGTCGTGTTGAGGATCGTCAAGGGTTCGGAAATCAGGCCAATGCCCTGCAAAAGCTGGTTCAGGTAGCCCTCTGTGCTGAGGATGCCGATCCACGCATAGACGCGGATCAGGAAAGAGGTCCAGAATGGCAGGATGATCAGCATCAGCAGGGTGGGGCGCCAGCTTTCATCGGCGCGCGCCATGGCATAGGCCATGGGATATCCGACGATCAGGGTCAGCACGGTCGAGATGGCGGCGATTTGCAGGCTGGACAGATAGGCCTTCCAGTAGAGATCGTCGGTGGTCAGGAAGATGTAATTCTCAAAGTCCAGCTCTGAAAAGAAGGCTTTGATCCCCGTCCAGCCCTCGTTCAAATCCAGTTGCGGCAGATAGGGCGGACGGGCGAGGGCTGCGTCGCTGAGCGAGATTTTCATCACGATCAGGAAGGGGATCAGGAACAGGGCCAGCAGCCAGAAATAGGGAATGGCGATCAGGGCAAAGCGGCGCATGGGGTCAGCCCTTTCCCATCTTAGCGGTCCAACACGACACCGGCGGTGTCGGTCCAGCT
>CALGTJ010000805.1 GCA_937901435.1 uncultured Rhodobacter sp.
TCGTCATAATCTTCTTTGTAAAACATCTCGGCAGAGGCAAAGAAATCGTCCTTGCGCAGCACGAATTTCTTGCGCAGCAGGCGCAGCCCATCGGGGGCGATAATCGGATCGGGATAGCTGACCTCTTGTTGTGCCCCTGTCAGATCAATCCCCAGATCCTTGGCGGCCATCTTGGGCAGGTCTTCCATTTCTTCTTCGAAATCTTCGACATCTCCGGGGTGCTGATGTTCGATCCGGGCCGCGATGACGCGTTTTTCGGCCATATTCATAGAGCCATAGCCAATTTCGTCGTCGTCATCGGGTTTGGTCATGAGTTGCCAGTCGGCGGGCACGGCAAAGCTGAGCCCCAGCAGGCTGTGCTGGTCCCAGCCGTCGGGGATGATCGCAACGGTGGCCACGGGTCCAGAGGGAGCGGGGCCAGAGGGAATGGGTCCAGACGGAACAGGCTGGGTGATAGGGGCGGCAAGATCAGAGGGCGCGGTGGGGATCTCGGAACCACCGGGCAGGTCAAAATCATCCGCGATCAGGTCAAGCGGCAGTTCCTCGGCATTCGGGGCAAATTCGTCCATCCCTGCCGCCAATTCGTCGATCCGGCTTTGCAGGGCCGGGATTTGTGTAACCGGCGTTTGTATGGGCAGGGTTTGAGCGGCAGCGGGCAGGGTCGGCCCAGTCACCACAGTCATCACAGTTGCCACAGCCACCACAACCAGTGCTCGTGTCAGTCGTGTCATTGGCTCGCTCCTTGTACTTTGGCCATGCTCTGTCTGAGAATGCTGCGCAGTCTGGCCCCCTCTTCGCCATCCAGCGGCAAATAGGGGGTCGCGTCGCCCATTGTCATATACGCGCCCTTTACCTTGATCGTGGCTTGTGCTGTGCAAAAGGTCTGTGTCCGTGTGCCGGACGGGTCTTTGGTATCGCTGCGCCGTTCTATCTGGCATTGCGCGCGGGCCAAGGCATCGCCGGTCAGGAACCCGCCCTCGCAATTCGCGATCCTGTAGATGTCTTCGTAGCGCGGGACAGAAAAGAACTTGCTCGTCCCGCCGGGCCCCATCGCGCCCGGCGAGGCCGCAAGCCAGTCGTCACCATTGAATTCCCCCAACACAAGGCTGAGCGAATAATTCGACAGGTCCCCGACGACGACGGTTGCGATATCCAGATCCCCCGTCTGTGCGGCGCGGGTTTCGCGACGTTGGGTCGGCTCGCCCTGCAGAGGCGTTGTCAGGATGGTGCAGGCAGAGGCCGATTCCACGCGGTCATAGACGATCACCAACGGGGTTGCAGGATCACCAAAAGAAATCGCCACATAATCGTTGACCGGCAGCATTGGCCGGGTCTGGTTGCCTTCGGGCAATTCCAGGGTGATCTCGGTGGGCCAGCCTGCCTTGAGCATCGCCAGTTTGGTGATCTCCAGGGTGCGCGGTTGCGACGGTTGCAGGCTGCCAGCCCATTCCCCGCCCGCAGGCTTTTTGATCACCATCCGGGCCGGGGCAATCAGGTCATAGACGCCTACATCGATCCGGATCACATCGTTCAGGGCGGCGCGGGTGTCTTTGTTCAGATCCGCGACGATCCCCTCCAGCGAGCGATACCACTGCCGACGGGCGATTTCAGGAAAGACCTTTTTGACAAAGACCGCCATCAGTTTGGCCCGGTGTTCGTCCTCCAGCTTTTTCCTGATTTCATCGGTCAGACTGGCCCCACGGGCCATCCCAAGGACACTGCTGTCGATGTCACGGCTTTCGACCTGAAAGGCATCACTGTACCAGAATTTCGTCACATAGTCCTCAACCTCTCTGAGAACCATACCCTCGAACCCGGCCTTGCTATGCGCTTTCTGTCGATAGTAATCCAACAGGAACTTCCATTCGTTGATGGTACGCCCACCTTCGCTTTGAGCCCGCACACGGGCCAGCTTTTTCTCTTTGGATTCAGACCAAAGCGGCTGCACACCGTATTCTCCGGCCTCGGCACTGGCCTCGCGCTCTCGGTAGTATTTTGTGTAGACCTGCCGCCACGCATCGGTGCGGGCCAGCCACGCGCTCTTGCCGAACTCTTGCAGGGCCACGTCAATCACAAAGGCGGCGACATTGCCGACCTGCAACGCAGAACTGCCCCATTTTCCAATGGCATAGCCCAGAATGCCCTTGTAGGCATTGATGCCGGCGGATGTGTTATCGCCCGAGCACAGATCGATGTTCACCTGCCACACCGTCATGAACAGACCAAGGTTCGTCATCGCGCCGTTGACGTTTTCCAACCCGCCCATCTCCAGCACCTGCTCGGCGATGGTCCCGACCGCGCCGCCTGCGCCAAAGCCAAGGCTGAACATCCCCCAGCCTTCGGCCGCCGCGGCCTTGTGCATGGCCTCTGTGTTGGACAGGGTCTGCGCATCGCTCATCTGGCGCAGGCGGCGCTCTGAGACAAAGCTGCGCATGGTCGCCAGCCGGTCCTTGACCTCTGGATTGATCCGGAACTCGACCACCTTCTCGCGAACTGTGCCTTCGTTCTCGACAACCATCAGAATTTGCTGAAACCGACCTTGAGCCTGCACGGGCGATGCCACGGCAAAAACTGACGCAAGCGCGGCAAAGACAGATGCTTTTAGCGGGGATAATCTGAATGCGGTCATTTTCCCTCTCACAGGCTGTGGTCCGGTCTGGTCGTCTTTTCGTAAATGAGGGGGTGATGGCGCACACTGATCTCAATCAATATTGACGGCTCTATGCGATTTACCGGGCTGCCCCTGCCCTGCTTGGGCCATGCGCAACGCTCACAGAGATCACCCCACAAGAAAGCCGTGGAAACTTGTGGCATGTCCTGTTATCCTGTTGAGAGTTAATCATAATGCGGCGCCTCGGCCTGTGCCTGTTCGAGGGTCCAAAGAGACGAACAACGGGGAAATCACCCCAGTCCCGTTTCTGGCGAGCCCGCAGAACGCAGCACGACTGACTTTTGAGACTCCACGATGACATTGGTTAAAACTGCAACGGGCGCCCTGACGGCTGTGGCTTTGGTTCTTGGACTTGGCGCGCCCATTCCGGCGTCTGCCTTGTCGGCCAACGCAAGATTTCTTTGGCCAAAGGGGTCTCAAATCCCGGTTTGCTGGGAGAGCCTAGAGAGTGATCCGTTTTTCAGATCAGAAGTGCAATATGCCGTGGAAGACACATGGATGACCCAGTCTTCCATCGTTTTTTATGGCTGGGACCAATGCCAACCCAACAGCAGAGGCATCCGCATCAAGGTCGATAACACCGCCTGGCCGATGGTCAAAGCCGACGGCGTGGGGCTTGATGGGATGCCGGGCGGTATGATCTTGAATTTCGATGTCGACAAACTGTCCAAGGGGTTTGATAAACTGTGCCGGGGCGCTCCGGTTTTCTGCATCCGCGCCATCGCGGTCCATGAATTCGGTCATGCGATGGCATTTCAGCACGAGCAAAACAGGTCTGACCGACCCAGAGCTGATGGCTGCGTCAAGGCAGAATATCAGGGCGGCGTCCGCAGACACAACGAGCTGAATATAGACCGCTATGACCCGTTCTCGATCATGAATTATTGCAATCCCGACTGGAGTGGTAATGGCAAACTGAGCCCGGGTGATATTTCCGCTATCAGCGAATTCTATCCACTCTAGCACAAAGGCCCATTTGATGCGTCGCACGGCTGGCGACAACCCGAACAGGGCACGAACCGTCGTCCGTTTTCGGCGGCCCGCACTGACATGGATCAATGCCTTATTGTGCGGATCGCTCTAGGTTTGGGCATACGCATCCCTTAGCCCGGATTATTCATCGAGGCGAGGGTGTGTGATGGCGGCGGTAGCGTAA
>CALGTJ010000806.1 GCA_937901435.1 uncultured Rhodobacter sp.
GGCATCGTGGCGTCCAATCTGTTCGAAGGCTTGGGTTGCATCCGGTCCGGACCCGGCGTGGAATACCCTGATCTGCAGATCATCATTTCACCGATTGCAGTGGATGACGCAACCTGGGAACCGCTACAGGAGCATGCCTTTCAAATCCATGTCGGTCTGATGCGCGCGCACAGCCGCGGCAAAATTGAGCTGCGCTCGTCTGACCCGAGTGATCCTCCGCGCATCTTGGTAAACTATCTAAAGGACGCTCGGGACCGCGAACTGATGCGCAAAGGCATCCGGTTGGTCCGGGACCTTGTCGACCAGCCTGCGTTTTCCGAACTCAAAGGAGATGAGATTTTTCCGGGCAATAATGCACGCTCGAACGAAGACCTCGATCAAGTCCTGAATACGCACACAACTACACAATGGCACCTTTCTTGCAGTGCCCGGATGGGCGCCGCGACTGACAAGGGCGCTGTGGTTGACGCCAGCGGACGGGTCCACGGTATATCTGGTCTGCGGGTCGTCGATGCATCGATTATGCCGTTTGTCACCAACGGAAACATAAACGCCCCCACCATCATGCTGGCCGAAAAACTGAGCGATGACATTCTGGGCCACGCGCCATTGTCCCGGATTGAATCAGAAGTATGGCACAACACCAACTTTGAATCCTGCCAACGATGACCGATGCATGAACAGAAAAGGAGTGGTGAAATGATTGGGTATGTGATGGTTGGCACCAATGATCTGAACCGAGCGACAAGATTTTACAATGCCACACTTGCCCCGCTTGGTCTGGTGCAGGTCGAGCGTTTGGAAACCTTCACAGCCTACGCCCCCGAAGCAGCGAAAGGCTCAATTGCATTCTACGTCACCACGCCCTTCGATCAACGCCCCGCGACGCCTGGTAACGGAACAATGGTTGCACTTGCCGCCCCGACCATGCAGGCTCTTGAACAGTTTCATTTAGCAGGTTTGCAAAGCGGTGGCAGAGACGAAGGTGCCCCTGGCCCGCGCGAAGAGAGCAGCGACATATGCTATGCCTATGTTCGTGATTTCGACGGCAATAAGATTTGTGCCTTCTATGATGAAGCGAAAGTGCAAGCCACTCATGGATGACCATCCCGCTCTCGATCCAGCTCACATTTTCCCGACCTATGTCGGCAGCAACGAATTGTCGCCCTTTCATCACTGCTAT
>CALGTJ010000807.1 GCA_937901435.1 uncultured Rhodobacter sp.
GATGCCGCAAAAGCCCTGATGTCGATGAAACAGGCTGACCCCGAGTTTTCGGTCGGCGAGTTTCTGAGCGGCGCACGCGGTGCCTATGAAATGATCCTGATGGCCTTCGAGCGTGGCGATGTCGATTCTATCGCGCCGTTCCTTGGCGACGAGGTGCACCAGACATTTGTGGATGTCATCGGCACCAGAGAGGATCAGGGCCTGACCATCGAGGCGAATTTCGTTGGTGTTCGAGAGCTTAACCTCGTGGACGCGACTTTTGATCGTGACACACAAGAGGCTGAAATTACGGTTCGTTTTGTCGGTGAACTGACCTCTGCGGTGCGCGATGCGGCCGGCGAGATCATCGAAGGCAACCCGAACGAGATCAAACGTCAAAAGGACGTCTGGACCTTTGCACGTTTCATGGCGGCGGATAACCCAAATTGGAAACTCGTCGCTACCGGAGAATAAGTCAGCTTGTTCTGGCGTACTGTGTCGTGGTTCTTTGGGCTACGGCACAGCCGTCTTATGCGCAAACCACTTATGAATTGCTGACCTTTGAGGATCTCAAGGGCTGGAAAGACGACGATCAAAACAAGGCCCTTGCCGCCTTTCTTGAAACCTGTCGCGATATGCGGGATGCGGATTGGCGCGCGCTTTGTGGTGTGGCGGCCAAGCAGAAAAATGCCCGAACTTTCTTTGAATTGTTGTTCCGCCCTGTTCTGATCGAAGATGGCGACCCGATGCTGTTCACCGGTTATTTCGAACCAGAGCTGAACGGATCGCGGGTTCGAACAGAGAAATACAAGTATCCCATCTATCGCAAACCCCCAGAAGTCCCCACCGGCCGATCCTGGCTGACCCGCGCCGAGATCGAAGGTTCAGGCGTGATGGCTGGGCGCGGGCTGGAAATCGCGTGGATTGATGATCCGGTTGACGTGTTTTTTCTTCAGATCCAAGGCTCTGGTCGTGTTCGTTTTCCGGATGGAACGGGATTGCGGGTTGGGTATGGCGGCAAGAATGGCCATAATTACCGCTCTGTCGGGCAAGAACTTGTGCGGCGTGGGGTTTATGAACCACATCAGGTCTCTGCTCAGGTCATTCAGAATTGGGTCAAACGCAATCCAGAGACTGGGATGGAATTGCTGCACAGCAATCCTTCGTATGTCTTTTTTCGTGAGGTCAATCGTGTCCCTGCGGATAAAGGCCCGCTTGGGGCGATGAACCGCTCTATCACAACGTTACGATCTATTGCGGTGGATCCCAAATTTGTGAAACTCGGCTCTCCGGTATGGATCGAAAAGGCAGGCGAAAACCCCCTGCGGCGTTTGATGATCGCGCAGGATACCGGGTCTGCGATCAAGGGTGCGCAACGGGCCGATATCTTTTTTGGGACAGGCGATGAGGCCGGACGGACCGCCGGGCGTATTCGTGACCCCGGACGGATGGTTGTCTTGATGCCGATACAGCGCGCGTTCGGGCTCGCCCCGGATGGCGAAGGATGAGTCGAAAGGCCCCGCGCGAGCTTACGTCAGAGGAACAGGCGCTTTGGGATCTGGTTCGTCAACGTGCGACCCCGATGCGCCCCAAGCAAATCAGACCAGAGGTCAACGCCTTTATCCCCCGAAAGAAGCCCGAGGTTAAAGAGCCGCGGGCAATTCCGACCTTCAGCCTTGGCGAAAAACGCACAGAGACGTCTCCGCGTCACGATCTGTCGCCCAGTCTTTCGATGACCCTTGCCGCACAGCCGGTGCATATGGATCGCAAAAGCTTTCACCAGCTGAAACGCGGCAAGATGAAACCTGAGGCGCGGATCGATCTGCATGGGATGACGCTTGCGCAGGCGCATCCGGCGTTGAACCGCTTTATCTTTGACTCTCACGCTGTGGGGCGGCGTCTGGTTCTGGTGATCACCGGCAAGGGAAAGGACAAAGACGACCATGGTCCGATCCCGGTCAGGCGGGGCGTCCTGAAACATCAAGTGCCCCACTGGCTGACCAGCGCCCCCTTGTCCCATATGGTTCTGCATATCTCAGAGGCGCATCTAAAGCATGGCGGCACAGGCGCGTATTACATTTACCTAAGACGCCAGCGGTAACAATTGCCGCGCCGCACGCACGCCAAAGAACATCAGCACTGAGACGGCAACAAAGTAGATCGCGATCCCGACCATCTGATCCTCAAAGTTGATGCCTTGATCGATCAGATATCCGGTAAATCCCGGCCCAATCGCAGAGCCAAGCACCATAACAGCCGTTGCCAGCGCCTTAATGCCGCCAAGGTTTCGGGTGCCATAGAATTCGGCCCAGAATGCATTTGGCAGGGTCGAATTCGCACCCTGCCCCAAGGCCATGACAAGCATCCCAAGCGCGGCCATCCCCAGACTGTCCGTGGTGCCGATTATCACGAACCCCATTGCCATCGGCAGTTGATGAAACGGTATCAGCCGGGCTGTGCCAACCTTGTCCAGAACCCACCCGCTTAGCAGCATCGCACTGACCGACATGGCGGTATACAGCGGAAACAGCGAGACAAGCTGCACGTGGGTCCAGCCTTTGGTTTCCGCCAGATGCACCTGCTGGAAAAAGAACGCGGTGGACCATGCGCTTGGCGCGAGGATGGCAGGCACCATCATCCAGAACAGCCAGTGACGCAGCGCCATTTTGCGCGTCCAATGCACGCCAGACATGCCAACGGCCTGACTTTCGTTTGCGACCGATTGGGGTGTACGCTCTAGCCGCAAAAGCCGGGTCAATACCGGGATCATCACGACGATAAAGACCGCAAATCCGACCCAGATCATATGCCACGGCACTTCGTCCAGCAGCGAAACAACGGTCAGGGGCAGCAGGGCCTCGCCAGCGGCGACACCAAGCGAGGCAATCGACAGGGCCTTGCCACGTGAGGCCACGAACCAACGCGCCATGGCAACGACCGCGATATGGGTCGTCATCCCCTGCCCGGCAAAGCGCAGCGCAAAGATCGTCAGCGTCAGTGCCCAGACGCCGGGGGCCAAGGCCATCGCAAGACAGGCCGCTGCCAGCAAGGCCAATATGACCGCCCCCAGAACCCGCGCGCGGAAATAATCGGTCAGAACACCGGCCCAGACCATGACAACTGCGCTGGCAAAGGTGCCGATGGTATAGATCCCGCCCCATGCGCCGTGGCTTAGACCGTATTCTTCCCGGATCACGCCAGAAAATGCGGAAATCAGGAATGTTTGTCCAAAGCTGGAACAGAACGCCAATAGAGCCCCGGCAGCGAGGAATAGCGCGTTTTCTCTGATGAATTGAAATAGACCCATGACTCTCTGTCACCGAGAGATCAGGAAAAGAAAAGGCCTATAATGGTCCGCCTGTCACGGGCGACAGCAAAATTGCGGTGGCGTTCTGAACCGTAAGAACCGCGCCAGAAAAGAGACCTGACCGCCCAGCCCGATCACCATTGAACGCGTCCTCGATGCTCCCGGCACCGGCGAAAATCTGAATCACACCCCCGGCGACGATCCCGCAGTGAAATGCCCCGCGCCGCTTGAAAAATCTGTCACATCAATCACAGTTACCTCAAGATCGGCAACCTGATCGACGGAATCCACATTCCCAAGCCTGTTTCGAGTGCCCGTCAGGCGCGCAGACAAGCTTAGGACACGATCCCGTTTGGATACGAAAATCCCAAATGGTACCGGCAATCGTCCAATTCGCGCGGCCTGCGAGCGGAACACGTCAATGTCGAGATCAGGCGAGATCAGAATCACGCCATCAATTTCTTTTGCAACGGAACCCGGTTTTGCAATCGACATGGACCGCAGCGATTCCATCACCAACAGGCTTCCAACGGAATGCGCGATAAGAACAACGCTTTCCGCGCCTGCCTCGCGGACCTCGGATATAAACTGTTCAAGGCCGTCGCGCGCAAACAGGGCGCTGTCCCGGTCATAGGCATAGGCCAAGGGATGCCCCGCGCTGGGCCAGGCATAATGGACAGCGACGCCGGAAATGTTGAAATCATGCGCCAGCTGGGTGATGCGCAGAACGCCGTCTGCAAAATTGTTGTTGAAGCCATGGACATAGATAATGACTTCTCGGTCTTTGGGTGCCCGTTCCCGCAGAGCATCCCGAATGCCATGACGAAATGACACCGTATCCGCAAAGACATCGACCCCATCCACAAGCAACTGTTTTTGAGGGTCTATCTTTGTGCTTGTGGGGGCCGATATATCGCCCGGCACGCGATCTGGTGGGACCGCTATACGATAGCGTGCATAGGCCTGCGTCGCAGAGCGCTTGTCAGAGAACACCAGTTTGTCGGTCGCTTCCCGAGAGGTGCTGACGAAAACCTCTTGGATTTGGCCGACCATATTGCTGGACACGACCAATTCCGCCCGCTGGGTGCAGGCAGTGACAAAAAGAACACTGAGAATCAAAAATATCTGGGTCATGTTGAATTGACCTTAATCGGCTTTTTTCCGCCCGGCTAGAGGACGTAGCGGCTAACATCCACTGATCTGGTCAATTCGCCTAGATTTTTGTCAACAAAGGCGGCGTCAACGGTTACTTTTTCACCAGCGCGGTCGGGTGCCGTAAAGGAAAGCTCTTCGAACACCCGCTCCATCACCGTGTACAAACGCCGCGCACCAATGTTTTCTACGCTCTGATTTACATCTGCGGCAATCTTTGCCAGCGCGGCAATGCCGTCCTCGGTAAAGTCCACGATAACCTCTTCGGTGCCCATCAGGGCGGTATATTGCAGCGTCAGGGCGTTGTCCGTCTCTGTCAGAATGCGCACGAAATCCTGTTCTGTCAGCGCGCGCAATTCAACACGAATCGGTAGACGACCCTGAAGCTCTGGTAACAGGTCGGACGGTTTTGCCACATGGAACGCGCCAGAGGCGATAAACAGGATATGATCGGTCTTGACGGGTCCGTATTTTGTGCTGACCGTCGTGCCCTCGATCAGAGGCAAAAGATCGCGCTGCACACCTTCACGGCTGACATCGGCACCACGCGCATCGGCGCGGGCGCAGACCTTGTCGATCTCGTCCAGAAACACGATCCCGTTCTGTTCGACCGCTTCCAAAGCGGCGCGCGTCACGGCCTCGTCGTCCAGCAGCTTGTCCGCTTCTTCGCCAATCAACACCTCGTAACTTTCCGACACCTTCAGCTTGCGCTTGACGGTGCGCCCGCCAAAGGCTTTGCCAAAGAGATCACCGATGTTCATCATCCCGCCCATTTGGCTGGGTTGACCCGGAATTTCAAAACCCTGCATCGGGTTCGAGGTATCGGCCATGTCCAGCTCGATCACCTTGTCATCCAATTCGCCACGTTTCAGCTTGCCCCGAAACATCTCGCGCGTTTGCTCGCGGGCGTCTGTGCCCGCAATCGCCTCGATCACACGCTCTTCTGCGGCGGCATGAGCCTTTGCCTTGACCGCTTCGCGCATGTGTTCGCGGGTCATGGTGATCGCAGAATCCATCAGATCGCGAATGATCTGTTCCACATCGCGCCCAACATAGCCGACCTCGGTGAATTTCGTTGCCTCAACCTTCAGGAAAGGGGCCTTGGCCAGCTTTGCCAGACGGCGGCTGATTTCGGTTTTGCCCACGCCAGTGGGCCCGATCATCAGGATGTTCTTGGGATAAACCTCGTCGCGCAGATCATCGGCAAGCTGCTTGCGCCGCCAGCGATTGCGCAGAGCCACGGCCACTGCGCGCTTGGCGTCACTTTGGCCAATGATGTAGCGGTCCAGCTCCGAAACGATTTCGCGGGGGGTCAGGTCAGTCATGCTTTGCCCTCATTTGCCTTGATCGTTTCCACGGTCAGTTTGCCATTGGTATAGACACAGATATCAGACGCAATCGCCATCGCCTTACGCGCGATATCCTCTGCGTTCAGGTCGCTGTCCATCAGTGCGCGCGCGGCGGCGAGGGCATAGTTGCCACCCGATCCGATCGCCGTCACGTCATGTTCAGGTTCCAGAACATCGCCCGCACCCGTGATCACATACAGTTCTGCCCCGTCGGATACGATCAGCATTGCCTCGAGCTTTTGCAGATACTTGTCCGTGCGCCAATCCTTTGCCAATTCCACCGCCGCGCGCTGTAGTTGACCGGGGGTTGCCTCCAGCTTTTTCTCCAGACGTTCCAGCAGGGTAAAGGCATCGGCCGTCGATCCGGCAAAGCCACAGACAACGTCATATCCACCGGGCGACAGACGCCGCACCTTGCGCGCGGTGCCTTTGATCACCGTCTGGCCAAGACTGACCTGTCCGTCACCGGCAATCACAACCTCGCCGCCTTTTTTGACGCCGATGATCGTAGTGCCGTGCCAGCCGGGGAAAGTGTCGTCAGCCATGCGTATCTCCTTAAGGTCTATGGCATATATGGACATCACCGCCGACGGGAACAACCCGCTTTGACTTGGCGTTTTCTTGTCCGTAGGGTCCAAGACTATGATTGGTGCCAAAATTCTACGCGTATATCTTGATGAAACCCCTTTGTTGCGGGTGAAGCGCGGGAATTTCAATTTCCTCAACCGCTTGCGTACGGCCTTTGAGGCGCAAGAGTTTCGGGTAGAATTTCGCCTGAACAGTGAGGCAGAGCGGCTGAAATCCGTCACCCGGCGCGGCTATTCCCTGTTTCACATGGACGATCCGTTTCACGCCCGTGCTCTGACCATGCGCAAGGCCTATTACTATCCCTTTTGGCGGATCGAAAATACGGCTCAGCGGTGGGAATATACGGTAGCGAAAAGCCTCTTTGACCCAAACAGCATCGATCCGGAAGAGGCGCGGACCTTTGGCCGGATCTGGCGCAAGACGATCTTTGGCAAACCAGACGTCGAGACCGCCAAAGAGGGCTATGTCTATGTGCCCCTGCAGGGGCGTCTGTTAGAGCATCGCAGTTTCCAAAGCACAGCCCCTATCGCGATGATCAACGCGCTTTTGGTTCACGATCCCAGACGCCAGATCATCCTTGGGCTGCATCCGCGCGAAACCTACCTGCCAGAAGAACTGGATGCGCTGAAGGCATTGGTTGACAGATATCCCCGCCTGCGCTTGTCCAACGCGCCGATGGAAACCTTGCTGGCGAATTGCGATTACGTGGTGACAGAGAACTCTTCGGTTGCCTTGGCGGGGTTCTTTTTGGCCAAGCCTGCGGTTCTTTTTGCCAAGATCGATTTTCACCATATTGCGGCGAATGTCATCGAGATCGGAGAAGAGGTGGCAATCAAGGCCGCGCCTGACATGACGCCAGAATTCGAGCGGTATTTGCTGTGGTTTCTCAAACACAGTTCGATTGTGGGCGGGGCAGAGGATGCAGAGGCGCAGATCCTCAAGGCGGTACGCCATCACGGTTGGGACGTTTAAATCATGCAAAAGGGCCCCGAAGGGCCCCAGCATTTCATCCAGTCAAATCGATTTAGACCGACTCTTTGATCCAGCCGTCCAGCACGCCCTTGGGCGCAGCGCCGGTTTTGTTCGAAACGACTTGCCCGTCCTTGAACATGAACAGCGCGGGGATACCGCGAACGCCCATTTGCGCAGGTGTGTTCGGGTTGTCGTCTACGTTGATCTTCACGATCTTGACCTTGCCCGCATATTGTTCGGACAGCTCTTCCAGAGCGGGGCCGATCTGTTTGCAGGGGCCGCACCATTCCGCCCAGAAATCCACAACGACGGGAATATCGGACTTTACCACCTCAGCGTCGAATGTGTCGTCGGTCACAGCGACAGTTGCCATTGGTTTTCTCCTTGGCAGAAACATTAAGTCGTGCGCTTAAGGACGACCGGGGCAAATGTCAAGATATCGAGGTCGCGCGCAGGGCTGCTCTCACGATGTCGTTGGGCAACATCATCAGCGACGGAACGCGGGTCCACAGGATCGCGGTTTCGACGTGACGATCCGGGTAAATCGTCTCTAACGCGGATTGATACGCGCCCATCTGGCGCAGCAGGCCGTCAGGTGTGTCCTCTGGTCGGTCGGGCACAACGGCGTTGGTCTTGAAATCAATCGCAAGAACGCGGTCAGGTTGTATCAGCAGCCGATCAATCGCCCCGGCGATCCTGTGGCCGTTGAGATCCGGCAGACTGGCGCTGATATCGACCTCGCTCAAGACCTCGCTGGCAAAGATATGCTGTAACTCAGGCGCATCCATGACGCGCTTGGCATGGGCTAAGGCGTCGTGGATTTCATCGAGCGTTGCCATTGCGTCGCCTGTCGAAAACATGCGCTGGGCTGTGTCGAACCATTGTTCAGAGGGCAGGGCAGGAAGCAAGTCCAGCAGGCGGTGCACCATCGTCCCACGTCGCTTTGCATCCTCGTCATCTGCCTGCGTACCCGGCTGCCAGATCACCTTTGCCCCGCCCAGTTCTGACGGCGCAAGGGTCGCGGTGGGGCGCTCGGTTGGCGTGATTCTGGCTTGTGCCCAAAGCGGAATCTGTGGCGCGTCCAAAGAGACAACGTCGGTTGAGACCAATTCGCCTGCTTGCCAATCCACATGCTGCAACCGCAGACCCAACCCAACGGGCGTGACCAGATCGACAGCACCAAGATCGCCAAGGGCCTTATGTGCGATCTGGTGCCAGCTGTCGCCGTGGTCACCCACCTCGCCAGCCGCCACGATGATCAGCCAAACCTCGGCACGGGTGACGGCCACGTAAAACAGCCTTTCGTTCTCTGCGGTTTGCGCTGTGATCAGTTCGGCAAGCGCGGTTTTCATCACCTCGGGCTGCTGGTCGCTGGCAACCTTCCAGACCATGTCGCCAGTTTCGAGGGGAATGATCTCGTCGCGGATCGGCGGGTTGTGTTTGGCGGTGTCTGGCAGGATCACAATCGGGGCCTCCAGCCCTTTTGCGCCATGCACCGTCATCACACGGATTTGGTCACCGGCATTGTCCATCTGGCGCTTGACCTCGACCTGATCGACCTCAAGCCACGTGAGAAAGCCGGTCAGGCTGGGCACGTCCATACGTTCGTAGGCGAGGGATTGAGACAGAAGCGCGTCGATGCCATCCTCTGCCTCTGGTCCCAAACGCGCCAGCAATTTTCGACGTCCGTCATGCCGCGTCAGGATGCGTTCGATCAGGTCATAGGGGCGCAGGAAATCGGCATTATTTCGCAGGTCGTTCAGCACGGCCATGGTCAGGGCGAACTCGTCTGCGCGATTGCGCAAAGTCGTCCAGAGGTAGGGTTCGGCCCTTGTCGCAGCAAGGTCATAAAGCTGCGCCTCGCTCCAGCCAAACAACGGAGAGCGCAGGGCCGTGGCCAGCGACAGGCTGTCTTCGGGCGTGGCAAGAAAGGCAAGAACGGCCATCAGGTCTTTGACCGCGAGTTCCTCGGTCAGTTTCAGACGATCCGCCCCGGCCACGGGCAGGCCAATAGCCTTGCAGGCACGAATGATCTCTTGGAACAGGGCAGAGCGCTGCCGCACAAGGATCAGGATATCGCCCGCCTTGATCAACCGCCTTGTGCCGTCAGAGGCTGGAATTGTCTCTGTTCCGACCATCTGTCTGATCTGGTTCGCGATCTCACGGGCAAGAATAACGTCGTGATGATCATCCGTCAGAATATCTATGGGATCGTACCAGTTCTGCTTTTCCTGCCCCTCGCTTTTCTCAATCGTCGGCCACAGATCCACGCGCCCCGGTAATTCTGCATGAAACGCCCGGTGATGGGTGTCGGTGGTCGTCATCGCGATGTCGATGAACCGCATGATCGCGTCGGACGAGCGAAAGGAATATTCCAACTCCATTGTGCGCAGGCCCTGACCGAGCAAGTGCAGCCGGTCCGAAAAATGATCACGCATCCGGTCGAATTCACGCGGATCGGC
>CALGTJ010000808.1 GCA_937901435.1 uncultured Rhodobacter sp.
CGCCCCCGACCCTTCCCTAAACAGCCCGACTCTTCTCTAAAAAGAATGGCCCTAGACTAATGATTCATACAGACGGAAAAACGATCGCCAACGACAGCATTTCTGCCGCACTTGCAGAACACAGCATTGTTGCGTCTTTTCCCATGACCTCGATGCAGATGGGGTTGATTTATGAAAGCACTCTGGTCGACCAGCCTTGGGTCAATCTGGAACAGATCGTTTGCCGTCTGAATGATGAACCGATGCAGGTCGAGGCGATGCGCGCCGCCTGGACCAGCCTTGCCGCCCGTCACGAGGCGCTGCGCTGTGTCTTTCGCTGGCAGGGGCTGGACCAACCCATGCAGTTTGTCCTTGATGCGCCGCCAGTCATCCTGAAAGACGTCGATCTGTCCGGGCTGACGTCCAACGCACAGGATCAGGCGATTGCGGATTTTCTGAAGATCGACAGAGAGCTTGGCGTCGATCTGACCACGGCACCGGGCTGGCATTTGACGTGGTTCCGACTGGGCGCGCGCAAGTCTGTTCTGGTCTGGACCGTGCATCACGCCCTGATGGACGGCGGCAGTTGGAAGATGCTGCTGCGCGAGGTCTTGGACGCGTACACCGCCCGGATCGCGGGCGAATCCCCCACAGCGGCACCGCTCTCCGGAACCAGCTTTGGCGCGTATTGCACAGAGCTGGCCCGCCTGCCGACCGCAGAGGCAAAGGCCCATTTCCAACAGGCGCTTGCTGGATTTGACGCGGCCAATCACGTTGACATCGACACGCAGCCAAATGCGGAAAGCAACCGTAAAAAACTGATCGACGTGCGCCTGCCAGTCGCCTTCGGTCAGGCTTTGGTTCAGAAAGCAGAGAGGTCCGACACCACGGTCGCAACGCTGGTGCTTGCCGCTTGGGGGTTGGCGGTCGCGCGCAGTTCAAACCGTGCGGATGCCGTCATCGGGGTCGTACGCTCTGGCCGTCATTCCGTCAAAGACACTGCGCAAACGGCCGGTTGCCTGATCAACACTCTGCCGACCCGGATCACAACAGCCCCGGATCTGACGATTGACGGCCTGCTGAAAACCGTGCGTGCCGACCAGATCGCGCGGCGTCCGTTTCAACATGCCTCATTGGCGGATTTGGGTACATGGACCGAGGTGCCTGCCGGACGCGCCCTGTTCGAAACCTCGGTGCTGTTTGACCGTGGTACGCTTGACCGGACGCTGACCGCGCTGGGCGGCATATGGGCGACACGCAGCTTCGATTTGCTGGAAGAAGGCGCGCTGCCACTGTCGCTGGCCGTGTATCAGGACGACAACATGCTGTGTCGGCTGGAATATGATCCGACCCTTTACAGCCGGGCCAGCGCCCAGCGCCTGCTTGGGTATCTCACAACGCTGCTGCGCCAGTTCACGACCCTGCCCGCCCACACACCCTTGTCAGAGGTGCAGATGTTGAGCACCGGCGAATTGGGCGACGTTCTGGATCTGGCCGCGCCTGCGGTCGATCCGGCAAACCCCTTTGTGCCGCTTGCGTGCCTTGTGACCACATTCGAGCAAACCGCACATCACCGCGCCAGTGAAACCGCCCTGTCCCAGATCGGCCTTCCGCATCTGGTCTCTTACGCCGAATTGGACCAACGCGCCAATAAACTGGCCCATCTGTTGCGCGCCAAATCCATCGGTCCCGGCGATCTGGTGGCGCTCTGCCTGTCGCGCTCTGTCGATTACGTGGTCTCGATGCTGGCGGTGATGAAGTCCGGCGCGGCCTTTGTCCCGGTCGATCCCAGCTATCCCACCGCCTCTATAGATCATATGCTTGGCGACTCTGCCGCCTCTCTGATCCTGACCAACAGCGCCGATCAGCCCGCAGGCGCCGAGGCCCCTGTTCTGTTGCTGGATCAAAGCACAGAGATCGCCACACAGCCGGATCATGCGCCGGATCGCAGCGGTTTTGACCCAGAGCGGACGGCGTATGTGATTTACACTTCTGGCTCGACCGGATTGCCCAAGAGCGTGCCCATCTCGCATCGTGCGCTTTGTGGTCACATCACGGCGCTGAACGCGGCCTTTGACCTGAGGCCCACCGATCACGCCCTGCAATTTGCCAGTCTCAGCTTTGACGTCTCGCTGGAAGAGATCCTGCCAACCCTGATGGTCGGAGGCGAGTTGATCCTGCGGGATGCAAAAATCGCAGAATCCATGGGGGCGTTTCTACAGGCGTGCAAAGACTGTGACATCACTGTGCTGAACCTGCCAACGGCGTTCTGGCATATCCTTGTGGATCACATGGAACTGACCGGGGCCACCCTGCCCGCCTCGGTGCGCCTTTTGGTGGTCGGCGGAGAGGCGATTTCACCAAGTGTTCTGGCACGGTTCAAGGTTCTGGCCCCGGATCTGCGGTGCTTGAACGGCTATGGCACAACAGAGGCCACCATCACCTCGACCCTCTATGACACCTGCGAGACAAAAACGCTCGCCCGCAAAGAGGACGTGCCTGTTGGCCGCCCTCTGGCTCATGCCCGTGCCTATGTCCTTAGCCCGGATGGATCGCTTGCGCCGCGCGGGGCGGCAGGGGAGCTTTGGCTGGGGGGGATGGCGATTTCGACAGGTTACCTGAACCACCCAGAGTTGAACGCAACCCGTTTCCGCACTGATCCCTTTAGCCCGACACCGGGGCGCATGTATCAAAGCGGCGACATCGTGCGCTGGCGGGCGGATGGCAATCTGGCCTTTGCAGGGCGCTCTGATCGGCAGGTCAAGGTCAACGGATTTCGCATCGAACTGCGCGAGATCGAAAAAGTGCTGGAAGGGCTGGACACTGTCGGGCTGTGCCTTGCCGCGGTCCCGGACAAAGGCACACCGCAAGCGCGGCTGGCCGCTTGGGTGACACCGGCAAAATCCAGCACGCCGCCGGACCCAGAGACCCTGCGCGACCAGATCGCACAGATTTTACCCGCGCATATGATCCCCGCGATCTGCGTTGTGCCCCGCTTTCCAAAGACGCCGGGGGGCAAGGTCGATCTGGCAGCTTTGCCAAGCCCGCTCAGCGGCATCCAAACCAACGACATTCTGGAAGACGACGCCGATCCGGTGGTGAAATTCCTCTGCGCCAGTTTTGCCGAATTACTGGATCTGGATCACGTCGGGCCAAACGCCTCTTTCTTTGACATAGGCGGGCATTCCTTGTTGGCGGTGCGCCTGATCGGAAGGATCGAGGCACGCTTTGATCAGCGCTTGTCGATTGCCGCCCTGCGGAACGAGCCGACACCGCGCGCGCTGGCCCGGATGCTGGAAGACGGGTCTGTTACGGACCAAAACACGGCCATCGTCCAGATCCAGCCAAAGGGCAGCCGTGCGCCGATGTTTGGGGTCCATGTATTGGGGCCGAAAGAGTGTTTCTTTCGCCCCCTCGCCCAAGCCTTGGGCGAAGATCAGCCTCTTTTGGGGCTCAGCGTGGGGCTGTTGACAAAGGACTCTCCAACAAGTGTGAAAGACACGGCGGCCCTGTATCGGGTCCATATCCAAAAGCATTACCCGACTGGGCCAATTGCCCTTGCGGCTGTGTCGCAGGGCAGCTTTATCGCCTTTGAACTGGCTCAGCAGTTGCGCGGTGCGGGACGCGATGTGGTGATGCTGGCCCTGTTTGACGCTGCTGGCCCTGCCGGTCGCATCAGTCTGCGCGGACGCGACAGGATCGCGATGCACCTGCGTCTGCTGCGCCATCGTGGCCTCGGCTATCTCAAGTCAGCCTTCGCCAGCCGCATGGAAACGGTGCAAAACACATTGGAAAAACAACGCGTCAAAAAGCAGGGGCTTGGCGGCGCAGGCGACCCGAGTGTCAGCCAGTTTGTTGCGGCGAACACGCTGGCCATCGAGGATTATCAAGCCCGGCCCTATGACGGCCCAATCAAGCTGTTTCGCGCCCAAGAGAGCATGTTTGATACCGCAGAAACCATCGAGAACGGGCTGGGCTGGCGCCCGGTCGCCGCTGGGCGTTTTGAGATAGAGGACGTGCCGGGGGGGCATTTGTCGATGCTGCAACGGCCCCATGTCTGCACCTTGGCAAAGCGTTTGACGCAGGCGCTGGACCAGATCGGTTCGCAGTAGCATCGACAGCCGTCTAGGGAGGGTCCGACATCAAAAAAAGGCTGCGGGACGTGCCGCAGCCTTTTGATTTACAATAGGATTTATTGTTGGCGACCTACCTATAGCCGCGCCTTGATCACATCGCTGCGATGGCGAAAGACGCTGATGTCATCATAGGGCGCGCCGTCACGGGCGGCATTTGCAATCAAGCGACGCAGCGCGTCACGATCTTTCGCGATCCGCTCTACCTCTTCGGCCAGACCACGCGTATCCCCCATCGGCACAAGCCGACCGCCCTTGTGCTGCGCAATCAGATCCCGCTGGAACGCAGACCCATAGCCGACAATCGGCGTGCCAGAAATCAAAGCCTCGATCAGGCAGCGCGGCGACTCTGGCGTCTTGTGGCAGAACATGAACAGATGCGCGCGCCGAAGCACCTCCAGCACCTTCGCGCGATCCTTGCAAAACCCGACAAGACGCACGCGGTCCGTCAGATCGTATTCTTTGACCAGTGTTCTCATACGGTCCAGATACGCGCCTTCGCCGACCCAGATCGCCTCGAAATCGACGCCGCCCCGGCTGAGCTGGCAGAGGACCTCGATCCAGTCCAGCGGCCCTTTCATCGCATCGGCCCGCCCCACGTAGACCAGCCGCAGTGGTCCCTCGGTCGCGTTATCCATCTTGTGCCGCAACTGGGCGCGGGGGATGTGATCGGCTTTGGCGATATGAATGTCATGCACCAACACCGGATCCGCACAAAACGGCGCATAGGTGTCAAAGGTGTCCTTGCCATGGAACAGGCCCAGCGTCGCGCGTCTGATCACATGCTGTTCCAGCATCGCCATGGGGCGATGATAGAGCCGCGCCTTCAGCCGGGATTTCAAGGTGCCGCCCTTGGTCTCGCCCTGCATGACTGCACTTTCCACGCGATCCGTCCAGACCGCATAGGGGCGGTTCATGCGATGCGCCTGCATCGACGCCACAGCACCCCAATCGCCAAACAGCCCGCCAATCGCGAACGACAGGTAATCCGCACGCTCGATCAAGGCGCGGATCCGCGCGCGGGTCTTGCGATACGTGCGGGCGAATTGATCGGGGCGGTAGGCGGTGGGCAGCGGATGGATCTCTATCCGCTTCAGCGCCGGACCCACATGGCTGATCGGCACCCAGCCCTCTGGCAGATCGCCCTGCTCCAGCGGCATCATCACCAGAACACGCTCGAAATTCGCGGCCCAAAGCCGCAAACCGTTACAGGCCTGCCCTTCGAGATAAAGCTGCCCGTCCCGCAGGAACAGCGGCACGGGCGCATAGATCAGCAGGGTGCTGTCACAGCTTTCTACCGGATGCCCGGTAATCTCTTGCCCCATTTCCATAGCCGTCCCCCAAGTTCAGATGAAACACGTCGTGACGCGCCCGTTCGGGCGAATGCAGACCCGTACCGGCCCCGCTTTCAGCCCAAGGGGCGCGTCTGGTTGGGGGTGGGCGAGAATTAACGTTTCGTCAAGAAATCGACGTAAAACGGCCTCAATTCCAAGATTATAACAAGGGATCAGACAGCATTGTTTTGTCTTGCGCAACGATCTTAGGGCACGGCACGACCGACAGGTTTTAGACGAAAGAGCAGGTGTAGAGGCGATGAACTCTCGGTGGTTGCGACGGATCCCGTTGGTTTCGGTCCTGTTTCTCTCGGCCTGCGGCATGCTCAAAAGCTGTGGCACCCCGGCAAGCCTGACCCCAGAACAGGTCAAGGCCGCCTATTCTGATGCTTTGCCGGCGCCCACGGCCGGGCTGCGCGTGTTTCACCTGGGGCATTCGCTGGTCGGGCGCGACATGCCAGTGATGCTGGATCAACTTGCTGCCCAAGGTCATCACCATAATTCACAGCTTGGCTGGGGCACCCCGCTAAAGGCGCATTGGGAGCCGGGCGAAGAGATCTTTGGCTTTGAGGCAGAGAACAATCATCCGCGCTATCGCGACGCCAAAGAGGCGCTCACCGATGGCGCCTATGACGCGGTGATCTTTACCGAAATGGTAGAGATCAAGGACGCGATCAAATACCACGCATCGCCAGAGTATCTGAACCGCTGGGCGGAGTTTGCACGCAAGGGCAACCCTGATGCGCGGCTGTACCTGTATGAGACATGGCACAACACCGATGATCCCGCAGGCTGGCTGACCCGCATTGATCAGGATCTCAAGACCTATTGGGAGGATCAGGTGCTGCTGCCCGCCATGGCCCGCACCGCGCCTGTGCAACCGATCTATGTGATTCCCGCCGGTCAGGTCATGGCGCGCTTTGTGCAAGAGGTCGAATCCCGCGGAGGCGTTGACAATATCGCCGACCGCTATGGATTGTTCGCGCGTCAGGACGATGGAACACCCGATACTATTCATCTCAATGACCTTGGCGCATACTTGGTTGCGCTGACCCATTACGCGGTTCTCTATCACGCAAACCCTGCGGGACTGCCGTTTGAGGTGCAGCGCGCAGATGGAACCAAGGCAGATGCGCCGGGCCCAGCGGCGGCGCGCCTGATGCAGGATGTGGTATGGCAGGTCGTCACGAGTTATCCAAAGACCGGAGTGGTGCAAGCGCCTTGATACAGAGGGCTTGGGCCGCGTTGATTGCATTTGTTCTGTTGCTGGTCCCAACCGCGCAGGCGCAAGAGCGGTCTGGCCTGTCGTCCATGGGCATCGGCCTTGCCGGGGTCAGCGACTGGAGCGTGCAACAGCCCTTTCTTGACGTGATGAAGACAGCCCGGCCCTGGATCGGGCATAAACCGGGGCAATGGAGCGGCGAGACAGAGCAGGATCTGCGCGATCAGGAATTACTGGACGAGAACGGCTGGCCCACAGCCATTCCATACAGTCTGCGCGGGATCGGCACCGTCATTCTGACTGACCTGCCCGAAGAGGCCAAGATTTACGCCGGGCGCTATCGCCTTGCCTACAAGGGCGATGGCATTGTCGAGGTCTCGGGGCGCGCCGACAATGTGCGCTATGGCGAGGGGCAGGTCGAGTTTGACTTTACCCCCGGCCCCGGCCCCGTCTTGATCACCATCAATCGCACGGATCGGCGCAAGACCGGCAATCATATTCGCGACATGACGGTCGTCCGGCTCGACGATCTGGACCGCGTGGCGCGGGGTGAGATGTTCAACCCCGATTGGTTGGCGGTGATCAAAGATTTCGCCAGCCTGCGCTTTATGGACTGGATGCTGACCAATGAAAGCGAACAGGTCACATGGAACGACCGCCCCCGCACCGATGATGTCACATGGTCGATCCATGGTGTTCCGGTCGAGATCATGGTGCGTCTCGCCAATGAAACCGGCACAGACCCGTGGTTCAACATGCCCCATAAGGCCGATGACGCCTATATGCGCGCCTTTGCCGAATATGTCCGCGACACACTTGATCCAGCACTTACCGCCTATGTCGAATATTCCAACGAGGTTTGGAACTGGCAGTTCCCACAGACCGATTGGGCAGAACAGCAGTCCATGGCACGTTGGGACGCGGAATATGTCTGGATGGAATTTTACGGCATGCGCACCGCGCAGATGGCCGCAATCTGGAAGGACGTTTACGGCGATCAGGCAAAAGAGCGTCTGGTCACCATCATCTCGACGCAGACCGGCTGGCAAGGGCTGGAGGTCGCCGCCCTCGAGGCCCCGCGCTGGCGCGCCGAAGATCCCACAAACCCAAGCCCGGCCTCGGCGGTGGATGCCTACGCGATCTCTGGCTACTTCGGCGGGCGCCTTGGTGATCCCGAACAGGCCGATGTGGTGCACGGCTGGCTGGCCGAAAGCCTCGCTGAGGCAGAGACACGTGCGACAGCCCAAGGTTTAAGCGGCAGCGCGCGGCCGGACTTCATTCAAACCCACCGCTATGACGCGGCGATTGCGCTGGCGGCGCGTGAATTGCGCGATGGCACCGTCACTGGCAACGCCGCCTATAGCGTCACGGATCTGGCGCAGAATATCTTTCCCTATCACGCCGAAACCGCCAAGCTCTATGACCTTGATCTGATCATGTACGAGGGCGGCACCCATGTGGTCGGCACTGGCGCAGTGCTGGAAGATGATGCGCTTGGCGACTTCTTTATCGCGCTGAATTACGCGCCAGAGATGGGCCCGCTGTACACCGACCTTCTGGCCGCTTGGGACAAGGCCGGGGGCCAGCGGTTCAACGTCTTTCTGGATGTGTTCTGGCCGTCCAAATGGGGCAGTTGGGGCACTATCCGCTATCTGGGCGACGACACATCGCGCTGGCAGGCGCTGCAATCCTATGCGGGGCCAAGGCCATGACAATATGCACCATCCTGATCCCAGCCCACGACGAGGCCGACTATCTGGGCGATTGCCTGTCTGCTTTGCTGGCCACAGACCCCGCGCAAGGCGTCGAAGTCATCGTCGTGCCCAATGCCTGCACCGACACCACCCCAGAGATCGCCGCCAGCTTTGCCCCGGCCTTTCGCGCACGGGGTTGGGATTTTGAGGTGCTCAGTACGCCGCATCCGGGCAAATTACAGGCCCTGAACCTCGGCGATCGGCGCGCAAATGGCGCGATCCGGATCTACCTTGACGCAGATGTCACTGTCGCCCCTGACCTGATCCCCGCAATGATCCAAAGCCTGAACCGCGCGACGCCCGCCTATGCCAGCGGCACGCCAGAGGTCTGGACCCACGGCAATTGGGCGATCCGCAGCTATGCGCGGTTTTGGCAGACGCTGCCGTTTTTGCGCAGCGGTGTCCCCGGTTTTGGGATCTTTGCGGTGAATGCGGCGGGGCGTGCGCGCTGGGACGCTTTCCCCGATATCATCTCTGACGATACATTTGTGCGGCTGCAATTCACCCCGTCAGAGCGAATCCGCCTGCCCCAGACCTATCGCTGGCCAATGGTTGATACCCTGCCCAAACTGATCCGGGTGCGCCGCCGTCAGGATGTGGGTGTGGCCGAGGTCGCAGATCTGTTTCCGGCGCTAACCGGAAACGACGCCAAGACGCGCGCCGGTCTGTGGGGCGCTATTGCACGACTGCTGCGCGATCCGCTGGGTTTTCTCGTTTATGGCACTGTCTCGCTGGCGGTCAAACTGCCGATTTTGCGATCAGAGACGCGTTGGGTGCGGGGGCGATAGGCCAGAGCCTATCCGGATACTGACGCCCCAAAGTGCCCCGCCAACAACGCCGCCTGATCGTCTATATCATGGCGCGCAAAAACGCGCGTGCGCCCCACCAGACCGATCTCTGACATCTGCTCTGTCGACAAACACGCCAGCGCGCGCACGGCATTGGCCAAGGCCCCGACATCCCCTGCAGGCACCAGCCAGCCGGTCTTGCCGTCCTGCACCAACTCTGGATTTCCAGCGATATAGGTGGCGATGACGGGACGCCCGGCGGCCATCGCCTCCATCACCACCATCGGCAGGCCCTCTGCAAAACTGGGCAAGACCAACGCGTGACAGTGATCAAGCTCGGCGCGGATGCGATCCTCATCGACCCACCCCGTGAAGGTGACCTGCGCCTCTAACCCCCGAGCGCGTACAGCGGCCTCAAGGATGCCCCGCATTTCCCCATCCCCGATCAGGGTCAAATGCACGTCCGGCAGATCCGCGCGCAGCTGCGCCAGCGCCTCGATCAGATTGACCTGCCCCTTTTGTTCGGCAAACCGTCCGATGTTGACCAGCCGCACTGGCCCCGCAGGCACTGGCCCCGCAGGCACTGGCCCC
>CALGTJ010000809.1 GCA_937901435.1 uncultured Rhodobacter sp.
ACAAGCGGATATCAAATCCGCTGGCGATGTTGCACCTCACGTCTGAACTCACCGGGAGCCAAATGCAGAGTCCCAAGCTAAAATTTGGAAAAGCGCCTAGGGCCTGTTGACGTTCACCTGAGCTGAATGGCAGTTGCAGCAACTGCTACGATGGCTGCAAAGCTCTGATTTGTTTTGTATGACCTCATTGTGTTGCCTTCGCTTCCTTGAGCTTTCCAAAATAGTTCTCGATGAGGTGTCGCCATTTGTAAGTCTTTGTCGAATGTTGCCGTGAAGCGCCTGTTCGACTTGGGCGGTATAACAGGGGTACTATCCTGCGCATCAAGAGCGGAGCGCAACCAGTCGGCATCGAATGCGCGATCAGCGAGAAAGTGATCGGCACGCAAGCCTTCGATCACATCTGGTACGGCGCGCAGGTCATGTGCTTGGCCCGACATCCGCCGCGCGGAGAAGAACCTTTCGTGAGCGTTCGCCAATGGCATCCCGTCGCTATCGCTGCGGTTTATTCGAACATAGTCCACACCGCGCGCGTAGTTGGGCAGCGTGGAGGCCTAACTGTCCCTTGGTGGCGAGGAATGGCGCCACCAAGGGACAGTTATCAGCAACGCTTTGCCAGAAACGGTTCCTCTTTGCAATTTTGACGCCCAGCGCACGGTCGACTTTTTATGCCGACATGATAGTTTGGAAATGCTAACTGTTTTTAGGTCTCTATGGGCTGATACTTTAAAGACAATTCGGCCTCCCCCTCGGGTTTGCGCACGCAAAGGCGCAGCAGGGGCGGGACAGTCAGCAAGGTCAAAAATGCGGACATCGACAGGCCGCCGACGACGACAGCACCGAGGCCACGATAGAGTTCTGACCCTTCGCCCGGAAATACGATCAGCGGCAGCATTCCCATCACGCTGGTAAGCGTCGACATGAAAATTGGACGGATGCGGTTGCGCGTGGCCTCTTCGATGGCGTCTATTGGATCCATCCTGTCCTCGCGCAGATGGTACAGGGTTTGGTGGACGATCAGGATTGCGTTGTTCACTACGATGCCGACCAGAATGATGAAGCCAAGCAGGGTCAGCATGTCCAAGGGCTGCATCTGATAGGTGTTGAGCAACGCGAGGCCTCCGACGCCACCCGCGGCTGCGACCGGCACGGCAACCATGATGACAAGTGGCAGGATAAAGCTTTCAAACAGGATCGCCATCACGAGGAACACGATGACCAGCGCGACCAGCAGATTGATCTGAATGGCGGCCCATGTCTGGCTAAGCTGGTCGGCGGTGCCCGACACGGTCAGGCGGATGCCATCGGGCAGGCCTTGTTGTTCGAGCACGGCAACCACATCGCGTTCCAGGATTTCAACCGCCTCTTCCAGCGGCAGGGCATCCGAGGGGCGCACTTCCAGCGTGACGGTCCGCAGGCGGTCGCGGTGGCGAATTTCGGTGGGCCCCGCCGTCAAGAGCACGTCAGCCAAGGCAGACACCGGAACGATTTGACCGTTCGGCGTCACGACAGGATAGTTGCCAACGTCTTGTGTGCGGATTGCGTCGCTGATTGTTGAATCGCCCTTCAGAACAAGATCGACACGCTCTGCACCCACAGTGATCTGCGCGACACGCAACCCGTCGTTAAAGGCATCCACAGTCGCGGCAAGGCCAGAACTGTCCAGCCCTGCATCGGCAAGGCGCAAGCGATCAGGGATCAACCGGACCTCTGGCGCTCCAAGCTCCAGGCCCGGAATGGGACGGAATTGGTGCCCCTCTGAACGAGGCAAAAGCCCGCCAACGATTCCCGCCGCACGGCCCGCAGTGGCCAGAATATCGTCCAGATCTTGCCCGGAGATGTTCAGTTCAATCGCGCGCCCCCCGCCAACACCACGTCCAAAGAGCGAGGGCTGCGTCATAAAGCCAAAAGTGCCGGGTTCCGCAAAGATCGGGCGTGACAGCACCGGGATCAGTTCTGCCGCACGCTGCCCGTCCACGGCCCCTGCGCCAACAAAAGAGTTGCCGGGCGTGGCCACA
>CALGTJ010000810.1 GCA_937901435.1 uncultured Rhodobacter sp.
TGGGTCTGAGCGGACCTTCAACCAAAGCGCAGCGAACGGCAGAAATGAGCCCATAGCAGAAGCGCCAAATTCGTGCTGTGTGCACTCGCAGCACGACGACCCGCTGCACTGCCGAAAGCTATCCGCTGTATGGCAAAAGGAATTACGGACGTTCAGTTAACACGACACTGTAGACGCACCCGATGAGGTTTGGCGCGCCCTCAAAGGCCCCTTTGTTTCGGCTAGGTGCCAAACCACCAGGTCATAGGTATGCTGTGCATTTCCGATGCGTTATGATCGAGCCTATCGGGTGCCAAACTCAAATCAGTTCAGGCGCTATTTCTGTAAGTGTTATTCTTTCGGAACCTAGCCAAGATCTAGATCGTGCCCTGCCGGACGACCATCACCGAGCAGTTTGCGCGGCGCACGACCCGGGCCGAGGTCGAGCCCAGCAAAAAGGATTGTGCGCCCGGTGAGTGGGCCGCCAAGACGATGCAATCGGCGCCAAGCGCCTCGGCCTCCTCCAGAATCGCCTGCGCCGGATGCCCTTTGACGACCTTGTTGGATGCCATTCCGTTTGGGGTCTCTCGGCGTGCCTCGCGGTGCTTTTCTGCAAGTTCCGTGATCTGAGCGTCGGTGAGGTAGCCCTTGAGATAGCCGGGTGGCACCTCGAGAACCGTGAGTGTGTGGATCTCTCCGCCCTCGCGCAGCAACTCGCGCGCGACCTCAAGCGCGTGCATTGAGGCGTCCGGTTCTTCTGGAGCCATAGGAAGGAGTATCTTGCTGAACGGCATCACCTTGCCTCCTGCTGTCGCGACATCAGTTCCAACAGCCTTTCAAGCTCGGACGATGCCATTGGTGTGATCTCTGGGGTCGCGGGATAAGATCCGGAGCGGGCCGCTTCGTTGAACGCCGACAGTGCATTGCGCCGCTCCTGGCGGATCTGTTGCTCCAGCGCGTGGATGTTTCCAAAGGCACGGGCATGGCGGGGGCGGTCGGGCACCTCACCGCAGATATCGTTCTGGAAGAGATAGATGATGTCTGCACCGCGGCCCGAACCCAAAGAACTGGTCAGCAAAGAGCTTCGTTTGCTGATCTCTTCCATCACTTCTGCCACGATGACTTCGGCTTCTACGGAAAAGGCACCCGCGTTCTCCATGGTTTGGAAGGCTTGCCAGAGCTCAAATGCTTCCTCAGCGGTCTTCCCGATGGCCCGCAAACCACCGCGCCAAGTTGATTTGCGCGGTACCAATCCGAGGTGGCACATTACCGGAATGTCTTCGCGCGCCAGCATTTCAACGATATGCGGACCGCGGGCGGTATAGACAGAGTCGGCACCATCCTTCATGGCGGCAAAAGCAGCTGTCAAAACATCCTTTTCGGTTGGAAAGTCAGGAAGACCGATGGCCGCAGTAAAAAACATATCCGGCGCATCCTGACGAACGGCAGCTGTGTTCTGGGCGTTCCCCATAATCAGATCAATACCGGCGTCCCGCGCGGCGGCGGCCTCTTCTGCGGTATTGGCCGTGGTTTGGGTAAACTTGCACTGCCCCTTCAGGGCACGCAAGTCTGCCGCAGTGTAGTTTCGCAAGCTGAATTTGGCGTCCCAATCGTAAATTCGCTTCATGCGCCGTCACCAATGTCGATGAACACTTCGCCATTTTCAACCTTCACCGGATAGGTTCTGAGGGCGACGCAAACGGGTGAGCGGGTGGGTTCTCCGGTGCGGTAGTCGAATTGACCGTTATGACCAGGGCATTCGATTGTGTAGTCCATCACCAACCCGTCAGCGAGATGGATTTCTTCGTGGGTGCAGTAGCCATCGGTGCAGAAATATTCGTCAGAAGGGCTGCGATAGACCGCAAAGGTTCGGTCACCTTGGTCGAAGCGGATCAGATCCTCTTCGTCGATGTCGTCTGTGTCGCAAGCTTTGGTCCAGTTGCTCATCTTATCCTCACTCTGCCGCGATTTGCGGGCGTTTATAGTCGGGGCTCGGGTTGGCGTCTTCTGGCAGGGGGCGCTGGATATAGTGGTTGAAGTCGCGTTGCTGCTTCAAAACGGCCGGGACCATTTCCTTGTAGGCTGCCCAGAGAGAGGGGTAGGCAGGCGGGCAATCATCTTTAATGGCCTCATGCAACGCCGGCAGTGCGAAGAAAGGCACATTGGGGAACATGTGGTGTTCCACGTGGTAGTTCATGTTGGAATAGATGAACCGAAAGAAGGGATTCAGATAGATTGTGCGCGAATTCATTCGGTGGTCGGGAATGTCCTCGGCCATTCCCGCGTGTTGGGTGGTCGCCAGGATGTGGTGCAACCAGGATCCGTAGAAAGTTGGCAGGCCAACAAGCATAATAGGAAGCCAACTTTCGAGCAGAACAGACAGACCCAGGATTCCAAGCAGAACGGCCAGTTGAATGCGCGACGCGGTATAGGCAGGCAGGCGATCGATTTCCGGTACGAAACTGCGTTCTGCTTCGGTCAACCTACCCGTGGCGATGCGTACCATCTTGCGCAGTTCGTTCAGGATCGAGGGGATGTACAGGAGATTCAGCGCCCATTGCCAAATACTCGGTGGACGCGGGAAGGCGATTTCGGGATCGCGCCCGACGACGACCGTTTCCGTGTGGTGGCGCGTGTGACTCCAGCGCCATACATAAGGGTTTCGCATCGACATGAACGCCGTCAATTGGTAGAAAAAGTCGTTCAGCCAGCGCGTTTTAAACACTGTACCGTGGCCGGTTTCATGCCAACGGCTGTCCGCGCCAGACCCATAGAAAATACCATAGACGAAGGTGACTGGGACGGCCCACCAGGTACCCCAGGTGGCAATCAACAAGGCACCAAGGGCCAGTGTACAGCCGATCCAGATGCCATAGTTGATGAGCGCCGGTCTGTCCGAGCGCTTCATCAGCGCTTTCAGCTCTTTGCGCGAAATTGGAGTTGTGTACCAATCGGTTAATTCAAAGCCTGAGACGGAATTTCCTCCGGTCAAACTGTAGTCGCGAGGCGTGGAATCAAGGGCCATGTGTGCGTCCTAATTTCGGTTCGCCTTAACATGGATGATTCCGCTTGTTGGGCAATCCACTTACAATGTTTCCTATCAAAAGCGATCATTTATACTTGTTTTCGGCATGATAAAAACTATCATTCGACATCATGAAGCGTGCTACTTTGAAAGATATCGCGGAAGCGGCTGGCGTTGGTGTCGCAACGGTTGATCGGGTTTTGAACCAACGCGCGCCGGTGTCCGAGGCGACAACCCGGCTTGTGGTCAATGCAGCCGAAGCGCTGAATTATCACGCGAGCGGCCTGATGCAGCGGCGGTTGGAAGAGGTCGCTCCCAGAAAACGTTTGGGTTTTATCCTGCAGAAGCAGGGCAAGTGGTTCTATCAAGCGATCAAGATGGGAATAGAACGCTGCTGCAGTGACCTTCGGGACATTCAGGCAGAAGCGGACATCGTTTTTGTTGAGACACTTTCGCCAACCGATTTGGCCGCTGCAGTCGAGGAACTCTCAGACCGAGTGGAAGCTATCGGCCTGGTCTCAATCGATCATCCTATGGTGCATGCGGCCATTCAGGCCTCGGTTCAAAAAGATGTGCCGGTCTTTGCGCTGCTCAGTCCGCTCACCGAACCATGCATCGCGGGCTACATTGGCGTAGATGGACGCAAAGCTGGGCGAACAGCCGGGTGGTTTATGTCAAGACTAGTGAATGCTCCCGGCGAGGTGGCGATATTGATCGGGTCATTCCGTTATCTGGGTCAGGAAGACCGGGAGGCAGGCTTTCGCAGTTACATGCGCGAAAACCGGTCTGAGTTGAGGTTGAGGGACTCCCTTGTTTATCTTGATGACTCTGCTGTGGCCTATGAAGCAGTATCCGAAATGCTGAAATCGGCCCCTGACCTTAAGGGCATCTACCATTGCGGAGGTGGGGTGCGCGGGGCACTTGCCGCGTTGCGCGAGACAGATAAGAAAGTGGCCTACATCTGCCACGAAGATTCGCCGCCGGCGCTGGAAGCCCTTCTCGATGGCACCGCTGATGTGATCATCGCCACACCCATCGAACAACTGGTGCAATACGTCACAGATGCTATGCAACATCGGGTTCTGGGGCGCTCACCGTCAACGCCATTGACGCCGCTTATATTTCAATTGATCACCCAGGAGAATATCTAGCTGACCGTTCTCGGTCCGTGTCGTGCAAAAGGGTACCCATCGAACAACCAGTAGATAAGAGCGTGTCTTTACGGCTGAGGCTAGATCAACGAAGAGCTTCCCCATCCGCCTAATGTGGCCGTGGATCAGAGATAACTAAGCATCACGCTCCATGATCCATTCGACCTCTGGCGCTGGAACAAAGCGCCATTTGCGCAGAGGGCCCGCCATGACGTTAAGGTAGTACATCTCGAACCCGTAAGGCGCGCCGCAGGGGTGGTGCCCACGCGGCACCAGCACTACGTCCCCGTCGCCGACGGCCATGGTCTCGTCGAGACCGCCATCGTCTGTATAGACCCGCTGGATGCCGAAGCCCGAGGCGGGGTTCAGGCGATGGTAATAGGTTTCCTCGAGATAGGTGATGCGGGGAAAGTCATCCTCGTCATGGCGATGGCTGGGATAGGACGACCAGTGGCCTGCCGGGGTGAAGACCTCTGTGACAAGAAGCGAGTCGCAATAGTCTTCGTTTTCCATCGCGATGTTATTGATGTGGCGGGTGTTGGTGCCCTTGCCGCGCTCGGTCAGTGTGATGCCATCGGGGCCAATGCGCCGCGCTTCGTGACCCCCCATACCGGGGGCAGAGCACACGGCGATCACACAATCGGTTTCTGCCACAGCGTTCCACTCGGTGCCGTTGGGGAGATAAAGGCAATGCGGCGGTGTCTTTTTAAAGATGTTCATCCGTTCGCCCAGAATGCCCCAATCTTGCCCGGCGCCGGTGATCTTGGCTTTGCCTTCGATCATCACCAATATGACCTCACGCTCGCCTGTCACTTCGGCGGCCGTATCACCCGCCTTCAGGTGATAGAGCGAGAATCCGACGTAGCGCCAACCGGCGCTTTCTGGCGTGATTTGGTGCACTTTACCGCGCGAGCCAAAGGGTTTTCTAAGGAGGTCAGCCATGCGTACTACTTCTCTATTGTCAGGCCAGAACGGCCGCAGATTTCGGTGATGTGGTCAAAGCCGATCTTGGAATACTCATAAGGCGGCGCCTTGGACGGGTCCTGTTCCGCTTCGACCACGATCCAGCCGTTGTAGTCCATGGCCCTGAGCTTGTCGGTGATGGCCTGGAAATCAATGCAGCCTTCCGGATCGCCGGGTACAGAGTAGACCCCGGCGGCAACACCATCGAGGAAACTCTTGTCCTCCGCGTGCACCCAGTCCAGCACTGGCTGGCGCACATCCTTGAAGTGGACGTGGTGAACCCGGTGGCCCCATTTGTCCAGGACTGCCACCGGATCGGCCCCGGCAAAATGCAGGTGGCCGGTGTCGTAGAGGAGTGTCAGATCGTCGGTGGATCCTTCCATCAGCCAGTCGATGTCTTCGGCGTCCTGAACCATCGCGCCCATGTGGTGGTGATAGCTGAGGCCCGTTCCCTTATCGCGCGCCCATTTCGCCACTTCCGACAGTTTTGCGCCATAGGCCATGAGATCGTCGCGGGTCAGTTTGGGGCGGCGGGACACCGGTGTATCCTGTGCACCCTGAATCGTGTTCGAGCATTCGGCATAAACGATGCAAGGCGCGTTCAAGGCTGCGAACTGTTCGACCTGTTGGCGAATGGCTTCTTTCTCGGTTTCAATGTCGTTCGCCATTAAAGACCCAGAGCACCAACCGCCGCAAAGCGACACGCCATAGCGGTCCAGATAGGCCCGCAGGCCTTCGCTATCGCCGGGCATCCGGCGGCCACGCTCTACGCCGGAATAGCCGATGCGTCCGGCATCCTCCATCGCGCCTTCCGTGGTGTAATCCTTCGTTAGCTCCGGCAGATCATCGTTCTGCCAGGCGATCAGGGAAATGCCGATTTTCACAGCCATCAATCTGCCCTTTGCCGCTTCTTGTTGGTTTCGTATCTGGCGCGCGCTTCGTTCACCTCTTCGCGCTCGCTGACCTCGGGCACGCCCACGTCCCACCATGTGCCGCCCGGTTCCGTGCTGAGGTAAGGGTCCGTATCGATGACGATCACGTAAGGACCCTTGGCCGCTGACCGTTTCGACAAGGCCTCTTCCAGCCTGGCAATCGAGCCGACCTTGAGGCTTGTCGCACCCATGGCCTCGGCATGTTTGGCAAAGTCGATATTCGAGTTCTCGCCACCAACGGCGTGATCAAGCAGGTTGTTAAACTCAGCCCCGCCGCACCCCATTTGCAGCCGGTTGATGCAGCCATAGCCCCGGTTATCGGTCACGACAACGGTGAAGGGGATACCCATCATCGCCGCCGTCGCCATTTCCGAGTTCGCCATCATATAAGTGCCATCACCAGTGAAGCAGATCACGTCACGGTCCGGCTGAGCCATCTTGATGCCCATGGCGCCGGCGATTTCGTAGCCCATACAGCTAAAGCCGTACTCCATGTGATAGGAACCGGGTTTGCCTGCCTTCCACAGCTTGTGCAGCTCGCCCGGCATGGTGCCAGCAGCGCACATGACAACGGTGTTTTCGCCCGCTGCGCGCTGTACAGCGCCGATCACCTGCATGTCCGTGGGCAGTTCGTTGCCGCCTGGAGCAACGGTCAAAGGATCAACCTTGGCGAACCAGTCGGGTTTTAACCCGTCGATCTTACCCGGCGACGTGTACCCGCTTAGCGCTGCGCCCAATTCCTTGAGGCCCACCAAGGCATCTGATTGCAGCGGGGCCGCACCATGCTTCATAGCATCATAAGCCGCCACGTTAAGCGAAATCAGGCGGCGTTCAGGATTGGCAAAAAGCCCCCACGACCCGGTTGTGAAATCCTGAAATCTGGTGCCAACGCCGATCACCACATCTGCTTCGGCGCAGACCGTGTTGGCCGCCGCGCCCCCGGTGACACCAATGGGGCCGAGGTTCAGCGGATGATCCCAAGGTAGCGCAGATTTGCCCGCCTGCGTTTCGGTCACGGGGATGTTGTGCGCCTCGGCAAAGGACACTAGCGCCCCGGTCGCTTGCGCGTAGTGCACGCCGCCACCTGCAACGATCACAGGGCGTTTTGCAGCCCGGATCAGGTCGGCGACCTCGGCCAACTCGGCCTCGTCGGGCCTCAGACGACGTTGCCGCCAGACCTTTGGCTCGAAAAAGCTCTCGGGATAGTCGTAAGCCTCCGCCTGCACATCCTGACAGAACGACAGACAGACCGGCCCGCACTCCGCCGGATCGGTCATGGTGCGGAAGGCACGCGGCAGGGCTGTCAGCAACTGCTCTGGCCGCATGATGCGGTCAAAATAGCGGGTCACCGGTTTGAACGCATCGTTCACGGTCACGGTGCCGTCGCCCCAATCTTCGACCTGTTGCAGGACCGGGTCAGGACCACGATCTGCAAACACATCTCCGGGGATCAGCAGCACCGGCAGGCGGTTGACATGTGCCAAGGCGGCAGCCGTCACCATGTTCGCCGCGCCGGGCCCAATAGACGAGGTCACAGCCATCGCTTTACGCCGCCCCGACTGTTTGGCATAGGCAATGGCGGCATGGGCCATGGTCTGTTCATTGTGGCCGCGCCACGTCGGAAAACCGTCTTTGGCGGCATGCAACGCCTCGCCGATCCCCGCGACGTTGCCATGCCCAAAGATCGCCCAGCAGCCTTCGATAAAGCGTTCGCCATCATCATTCTGTTGCGCCGCGATGTAACGCACCATGGCTTGCGCGGCGGTCAGCCGGATTGTGTTGCTCATGCGACTTCCTCCAAAGCGTCCTTGCGAGCCCTGTCCCAGATATTGCACAGGCGGGCGTAGTTCCCCGCCATCTCATCAACGGCCTCGCCATCGGTGATATTGCCGGCCAACCAATTGCGCGCTGCATGACCAAAGATCGTCCTCCCAACGGCAAAGCCCTTGACCAGGGATTGCTTTGCCGCCAGCGCAAAGCTTGCCGCCAATTCCTCTTCCGGTGCGTCGAGGCCCAGCACAACAATGCCGCGCGTGTGGCGGTCGTCGCGCTCAATTGCGGTAACGACATTCACCCATGCGGCCTCGGTCTTGAATGGCTCCAGCTTCCACCAGTCGGGGAACACGCCCGCGTCATAGAACGACTGGATCAGCGTTGCCGATGTCATGTCGTCAACCGGACCAACTTTCGAGGGAATGATCTCCAGCAGGAATTCCAACCCGTTGCGCCGCGCCGCAGTGAACATGCGCTTTACACGCGTGATGTGCTTTGCCTTTGTCTGCGCGTCGTCGTCGGGATGCACAAAGACCAGCAGCTTGACGACGTTCTCGCGCGCCCATTCACGAAGTTGGCCAAGGTCATCCCCCAGCTCCGGTTCAAACTCGATGGGGCGCGAACCGGGCAGTTCCGTCGGGCGGCCAATCCAGAGACCTGTGCCGGTCGCCTTATGCAGCGCGGATCGCCCGATCCGGTTGTCGCATAGAATCCCGAAACCCGGCTGCCCGTCCTGCACCTTGAGCGCGGCCCGTAGACACAGCTCCTTGAACGCAGCGCCCTTTTCAAGCGTGTAGCCGTCCATCTCTTCCAATTGCAGCCGGTGGTCGAAGGCAAAGGTCTTGACCGACGACCAATCGCCGTGCCGGTTCGTTGCCCAATGCACCTGTTCGAGTTCGGCATCGTTGCGCAAATCGGGACGTGTGATGCCACGGTCAAAAAAAAACTGAAGCTCTTCCCAGCTCGGATAGGCCGGGGTGCAACCATGGCGGCTGACCGCAAAAGCACCGCACGCGTTGGCGTATTTCAACGTCGTGGGCCAATCCTCGCCATCAAGCCAGCCCTTCAGCAGGCCGGACATGAATCCGTCGCCCGCGCCCAGCACGTTGAAGACTTCGATCGGAAAGCCCGGGCCCGCCTCGCCATCATCGAGGCTGTCCGGCACATCGCCGGTAAAGGCCACCGCCCCTGCCGCGCCGCGTTTGCACACCAGCGTCGCCTTCGAGACCGCGCGTACTGCACGCAGCGCCTTGATCGTATCGGTCGAGCCGCCAGCGATGTGGAATTCCTCCTCGGTGCCGACGATCAGATCAAACAGATGCAACGTCGATTGCAACTTCGCGGTCACCGCTTTGCTTTCGACAAACCGGCTTTCGCCCTCGCCATGCCCGGCCACGCCCCAAAGGTTCGGGCGGTAGTCGATATCCAGCGCCGTCTGCATCCCCGCCTTTCGTGCAATCTCAAGTGCCTTGATCGTGGCCGCTTCCACCTGTGGGTGGCTGAGATGGGTGCCGGTCGCCACCACGGACCGCGCCGATCGGATGAAGTCCGGATCGATATCATCGACCGTCAGCCCCATATCCGCACAATTCTCGCGGTAAAAAATCAGCGGGAACTGTTCTTGGTCGCGAATGCCCAAAAGCACCAGGGCGCTAAGCCGGTCGGGGTCCGTTTTTACCCCGTCTGTGTTCACGCCTTCGCGCTGCAATTGCTCAACGATAAAGCGGCCCATATGTTCGTCGCCGACGCCCGTGATCACCGCTGATTTCAGACCCAATCGCGCCGTGCCGCAGGCAATGTTGGTGGGCGAGCCACCAATGTATTTGTCAAAAGACCCCATGTCCTCTAACCGCCCGCCAACCTGCGCGCCGTAAAGATCCACCGAGGAGCGGCCTATTGTAATCAGATCAAGAACACTCAATTTGTTCCACCTTCCCAACCAATGAGGACTTATGAGGGGTACCCGCAAGGCGCGACGACCGAGGTTTGCCACATAGCGGATCTATACCTCGAAAATTTGGCACGGGAGCGTTACGGCAGAACCTCTACGCCGACGTCCCCCGCGCCAAATCAAATTTCATGTTTCAGCGGCCAAACGCCATCAAACAGTTAAGCGTAAAGCTCTTTGAAAAGCCCAATACACTTGCGGAAGCCATCTTCGAAATTGCCGTTTCCTGGATGGAACACGCTTTCGAAGCTGATGACACCGTCATAGCCATCCGCGCGCAGCGCATCAGCCATTGGCTGGAACTGATCCGCAAGCTGGCCTTCCCCCATACGCTTCACTTCGAGCGTCGCGCGCGGGGTATCAACCTGCACATCCTTGATGTGGATATGGCCAAGATAGCCGTCCTTGGCTTCTTCATATCCGGCCGGGTAGGCTTGTTCATGGCACCAAAAGTTGTTGGCCGGATCCCAGAGGATTTTCAACGTGCCCTTGGCATCCAGATCATCAATCAGCTTGCGGCCGGTATAGTTCGAATTGACCATCGTGCCATTGCCGGTTTCAACAACAAGTGTCACTCCGCCATCCTTGGCAACGTCAATCGCAGGGGCGATCAGGGGAAGCATTTTGTCCCATGCCCCATGGGCCACGTTCCATTTCTCAGCACCGCCACGACCCCACAGGATTTGCTCCTTCTTAGGTGTCATGATGCGCACCAATGGGCTGCCGACAACATGCGCCATGTCGATCACACGTTTTAGCGAATCCATATGTTTGGTGTGCAGTTCATCGCCCGGCACATTCGCGCCCGTCATCCCAGCAAAGATATGGCGCGAGAGGCAAGACACAGGCTTGCCGCGGTCGCGCAGCAACGTGTCGATCTCTTTGATTTCTTGTGCTGAATGATCGCCCACTTCTGTATCGCCAACGAATTGCAGCTCCGCATATTCAAGGTCGAATTCATCCATCACATCGACGGTATGTTTCAAATCACGGCTGATGCCGTCGCAAATTACACCTAGTTTCATCTGTTTGTCCTTTTTAGCGGTGCAGTTCAGCGCCGACGATTTCTTCCATGACCCGTGTGCAGACCCAATTGTCACCCTCGGGATATTTTGATTTGCCCTGATGGAAAATCTGCATCGCTGTTGAGGCCATCAAAAGCGGCACACCTAGCTCCTCAGCCATATTGAGCGAGATGGTCAGATCTTTGTGCATGGTGCCGATACCCGACCCAGTGCCTTCAAACTTACGGTCGATGATATTTTCCAGCGCGCCATTAGCCACACCGCAGCTGGCCCCCGAAGTCGAGAACACGTCGTACAATGCCTGGCCGGAAACACCGGCCTTTGCTGCTAAAGATGCCGCTTCAAAAGTTGCGCCGAAGATCGACCCAATCAGCGTTTGCAAACAGGATTTCATTACCTGCCCGTCACCCGCACGTTCGCCAACCCGATGGATGGTTTTCGAGACCGCCTCCATAGCCGGCTGGTATTCATCCAAAACCTCCGGGGAACCCGCAGCCATCATAGTCAGTGTGCCGCCCTGTGCTCCGGGAAAACCGCCGGAAACAGGGCTGTCGATCAAATGAATTCCAGATCCTTCCATCGCGACAGAAATCTCGCGCACCTCGGACGGTTTGATTGTCGCGGTCAGGATTACGGCACCGCCTTTGGGCATGTGAGAGATTAGACCGTCTTCGCCCAGAATTACCGCCTTGGCTTGCCCGCCGTTCATCACCATGACGTAAACAATGTCTGCATTCTTTGCGACGTCGAAGACGCTGGACGCTGCATTGCCGCCCATCTCTTTCAACGCGCTCATCCGTGCGTCGCTCAGGTCAAATCCTGTTGTTTCGAACCCATTCTTAATCAGGTTTTTGGCCAGACCACTGCCCATATCCCCTAGTCCAATTACACCTACGCGCATATCCATCTTCCTTTTTCCGTCCGGCATCTTCACCGAAACGCGCTTCATTTTGGCGCCCGTACGGGCGTCTGCGAGCTGCGAGGGTTTCAGCGCGTTTGCGCCGGGCGGGTCCGTTAGACACCCCGCTGCCCGTAATCTTGTTTAGTTTCCGTACACAGCACCTGGGATCCAAAGGACCAGTTGTGGAAACAGGCAAATCAGGATCAGGACCAGGACATTTGCCATCAGGAAGGGCGCCGCACCCAGAAATATCTTGCCAATAGGCAGTCGAGAAATCGCCGCGCAGACATTCAGGCAATTCCCCACCGGCGGCGTACAGGCACCAACAGCGAGACCCGAGATCATGACAACACCGAAATGAACGCCGGAAATTCCCATCTTCTCTGCAACAGGCAATAGTACAGGTGTCATCAACAAGATCGCAGGGCTGACGTCGATAAATGTCCCAGCCAACAAGATCAACAGCGCAGTCAAAAGAATGAACCCGGTTGGACCAAGGCCAAAACCAGTGATAAAGTCACTGATCTGGTTTGGCACCCGCTCCAACGCCAGCACTGTGATGAATACCTGGCTAAAGGCGATGATCATCATGATTTTCGACGACATGATAATCGCCTGACGCATCGCGGTGGGCAGTTCCTTGATCACCGAGAGTCCGACAAGGAAAAAGCCGATGATCAACCCATAGACAACAGCCGCGCCCGCGGTTTCCGTCGGGGTCACAAAACCAAAGACAACCGACCCCACAATCATGATCGGCATGATCAAAACAGGCGCTGAATTGCGCAGCTCTTGCCAAGCAGCCTTGAGGCTGAAAGGCACCACTTCTGTTGGATAGCCGTTGCGGCGGGCGAGATAAGCGATCACCAGCATCTGCATCAGGCCAACCATGATACCCGGAATGATGCCGCCTAGAAACAACTGCCCAATCGATTCCTCTGCCGCGATGGCATAGATGATCATTGGCACCGACGGCGGAATGATCATCCCCATGGTTGAAGAGGCCACGGTGATCCCGGAAGCCACTTCGATGGGGTAACCGCGCTTGGTCATCTCGGGGATAAGAACTGCTCCGATAGAAGCAGTATCTGAAGCCGACGATCCCGAGATACCTCCAAAAATCATCGACGCCACTACGTTTACATGCCCAAGGCCGCCTTTGAAGCGACCGACAAAGAACATCGCGAGATCAAGCAGACGGCGCGTGATCCCGCCCGAATTCATCACCAGCCCCATCAGGATGAAGAAAGGCAGAGAGACCAGCGGATAGTTGTTGATGCCGGAAAAGAACCGTTGCACCACAAAGCCAAGCGCGGCGGGGCTTTCCAACATGAAATAGGCTACGGATGCCAAGCCCAAAGCATAGGCAACCGGCACACCGATAAGCAAAAAGACGAAGAGTGACCCAAGGAGAATGAACATATTAGTCTTCCGGCATATAAAGTATGTCAGTGTTTTCACGGCCAGCGAGGGTAAGGATGATCTTTACAAGGCTGAAAGCCACTGCAAGAGAGCAAGCGATCGGAACCACAACAAAAACATAAGACTGGCGCATGCCGAAGGGTTGCCAGATGTTGTTTCCGGGACCGGCGATCCAATCGATAGATAGATAAACAAGCGTTGCGTTTAGCGCCGCGATCAGCGCAAGCCCCAACACGTAAAGGCCAATCTTGATTGCGCGCGGCATGATGTCGATGAAAAAGGTGATCGCGATATGCTCACGCTTTGAAATTGCGACCGCGCCACCAATGGCGCTTGTGGTCAGGAAGGCGATTTTCACCAGTTCATCGACACCGTAGATCGCAGTGTCAAAGGGTCTCAGGATCACCTTTGTAACGACAATGATTAGGAAGACCGCAAACAAAATGACCATCACTGCTTCCAGTAGATAGGTCAAAATTCTATTGGCTCTTTCAAGTTGTTCCATTTTGCCCCCCCCTAAAAAGTTCGGGCCCAACGAAATTAGGCCCGAACCTTTTGCTATGTTAGTTACAGGATTGCGCAGCCGCACGAGCAGCGTCAACGTCAGCCTGGGAGAAGTGACCGGCATCGATCATCTGGGCATAGACCGGTGCAACAGCCTCCTGGAAACCAACCAGCGCTTCAGCATCAAGTGTATTGATCTCAACAAATGCCTTCATGTCGTCGATCACACTCGTTTCAGCTTCACGATACAAGGAGTCAGACATCGCAAGAGCTTCAACTGCGACTTCGTCAAAAATTTCCTGAAGATCAGCAGGCAATCCATCATACCATGCTTTGTTAACGATCAGCGGGTCAGGACCCGTCATGTGGTTTGTCAAAGACAAGTATTTCTGAACTTCGTGAACGTTATAGTCCCAGATGTTCTGTGGTGGGTTGTGCTGACCGTCGATCACGCCCTGCTGGAACGCCTGGTATGTTTCCCCAAACGGCATCGCGATTGGTACTGAACCAAGTGCAGTCCCCGTCGCGATCATCAGATCAGATTGTGGTTCGCGAATTTTCAGACCAGCGAGGTCTTCGACCCTTGTGATAGGACGCACGTTGTTTGTATAGGCGCGGAAACCTTGGCTGATGCCAGTTGCTGGAATATGGTAACCATTTTCTGCCGCACGCACTTCGATGCTGTCAGTGAAATCGCTGCCCACCAGACACTGCATTTCGTCCCAATTCGCAACAAGGAATGGCAACTGGTAGATGTTGAACGCACCAGATGCATCGGCAAAGAAACCACCGCGTGTCCCTTGGATCAAACCAGAAGTAACCTGGTCCATCATTTCACGCTCGTTACCGATTGTACCACCGAAGAAGTTTTCAACTTCGATACGGCCACCGGAACGTGTTTCTAGCTCGGTCTCAAAGAACATCATTGTTTGCGAGCGAATTGACGTGTCCGGCTGCGAGTTGCCATATTTGAAAGTAAAGTCCTGCGCACTTGCGGCCGTTCCCGCAAGTACAACACCAGCAACGGCAAAGAGTTTCGTAGATAGTTTCATGGTATCCTCCCTAAGAGCTAAAGCTCGGTGCAAACTGTCTATTTGCGAGGCGCGTAAATGCAAAGCAAAACACATCATTTATACACGATTGATGACTTTTGAGGTGTTGTTACTCTCAATTAATGTGATATTGATGTGAAATGATGGATAATCATACTGAATCTGACGGCGCCCCCATGCAGCGTCACGCAAAGCAATCCGAAATCGCGAGGCTTGCTGGCGTGGGAATCGCAACCGTTGACCGGGTGCTGAATGAACGAGGGCGCGTTAAGGAAGCCACCCGTCAACGGGTGCTGCAGGCCAAAAAATCCATCGAGACAGGCTCTCAGATCCAAAATCGGCGAAAGCCATGGCGCCTGAAGGTGTTTTTGCCAGAGGTCGCTGGCCCGTCAACCGAATTCCTAGGCGAGTGCTTTCAGCGCTTTGGAGAACAGGGTAACGCGACGATTGAATGCATCTTCACGACCAAGATGGAACCGGCAGTTCTGGCACGAAAGTTGCGATCGTGCGAAGGACAAGGCATCGATGCGGTCGCCTTTCAAGCGCTCGAAGATCAACGTGTACGCGATGCGGTCGAGCATCTCAAGTTACGGAACATTCCCTGTTTGGCCTTGGTATCACCCCTTGCTCATGCGCCACTCATTGGGTTCGTTGGAAGCGATAGCCGCGCGGGTGGCCGCACAGCGGGATTGTTAATGGGGCTATCCTGCTCCCAGGGCGGTAAGGTCGTCGTGCTTTCCGGCGGGCAACTTTATCGCAGCCATGAGTATCGCGAAATGGGGTTCCGCGCATATTTGCGAAGTGATTGCCCGCATCTTGAAGCGATTCAGACTGTGAGCGGACAGGATGATATGATTGGTAACTACAATGCAATTCTTGAGGTTCTTGAAATGCACCCTGATGTCGTAGGGATCTATAATGTAGGGGGTGGGAATGAAGGTGTCGTCCGCGCCTTGAGAGAGAAAAACTTGACGAATGATGTCAAATTCATCGGCCACAACCTGACTGGAAAAACAAGGGAATACATCCTCGATGGTGCGATGCAGTTCATAGTCCATCAAAACATGCAATTGATCGCTGAACGCGCTGTAAGCGCTGTGATAGCAAGGCTGGAACACCGTGAAGTGCAGATCTCTTCAGTACCGGTCGAAGTGATAACGCGCGAAAACTTGAACGATGCGAACTGGACCTAGCGTGGCCACGCCGGATTCGAGGCATCCTCTGCAGAGATACGATTTGACCCGTTTCAGCATACGGATGCAGCCAACTTTTGTGCAATCACAAATCTGACCTGCCTCGGCCCGTCCTTTTCGACAACGCGCCGTGAAGAGTTGGTTTGCCTGATGTCTTACAACGATGCCGAATGGGTGCAATGCCGCGCTGCGCTCTTACGAGTTTTCTGGGCCAGTGATAGCAGCACCTGAAACAATCCCGAAAGCCCCGCGTCTTTCGTGTCCAAACAAAAAGCCGCGAAAGTGCGCTTGTGATCAGCCCTTCTACACCAGCAGGCAATGGCTGCCTCCGCGACGCTGGCTGCGTCGTAGCTGCAAGTCCGTCGCATGTGCAAAAAGATGCTGCGTCAGCAATAGCCGCATGGGTATTGCCAAGTTGTTGGCCGGGTTTGATCAAGCTATGTCGGTCCCATGAACAT
>CALGTJ010000811.1 GCA_937901435.1 uncultured Rhodobacter sp.
ACCGCGACAGCAACCTTGCGCGGCAAAGAGTTGAAACCCTGCCAAAATGACCCCGGTTTCATCCCGCGCCCTGTTTTTGTGAGACCCAAGTGATCGCATCCCTGCCGATGTATGACCGACCCGAAACAGCGGCGGCAAACAATCGGCTGTGGTCCTTGATCCGTCAGGCGTTGGGCGACTACGGCATCGCTGCGCCGCAGGAACTGACGAGGGGCGCGGATGTGGGGCAGACATGGATGCGTCCGGATCTGACCCTGTCGCAGACCTGCGGCCTGCCCTATCGCACCGCGCTGCATGGGCATGTGACACTGGTGGCGACCCCGTCCTACGCCCTGCCCTGCGATCCCGGACACTATTTCAGCGTCATGGTCGCGCATCGCGCAAACCCGCGCGCAGGGTTTGATGACGCGACGCTGGCCTATAACGATGGCCGCTCGCAAAGCTGATGGGCGGCGGCGCTGGATTGGGCACAGCAGACCAAGACCCGTTTCGGGCAACAGCTAGTGACAGGGGGGCATCTGAACTCTGCAAAAGCGGTGGCCGAGGGGCGGGCGGATATTGCCGCCATCGATGCGCTGACATGGAAAATGATCAAACGCTGGGACGGGTTCGCGCAGGATCTGCGCGAGGTTGCGACCACGACACCCACCCCCGCCCTGCCGATGATCACCGCCAAAGCCAACGACGCGCATTTTTACCGACTGGCCCTCTGTGATGCGGCGGCGGCGCTAAGCGTCTCTGACCGTTTTGACCTTTGCCTGAACACCTATGTCCAGATTTCAAGCGAAACCTACCTTGCCGTTCCGACACCAAGCCGCCCGGACGAATAATCGTTGCATTCATGCGCCTTTTCCGACCTACTCTGTGAGAAAATGACGGATAGGCCCCTGTGAAAGACACAATTCCCCCCGTTCTGGAAATCCGCGATCTGCACAAAAGCTTTGGCAGTCTCGAAGTACTGAAAGGTGTCGGGTTCACAGCGCCGCGCGGCCATGTGATCTCGCTGATCGGGTCGTCCGGGTCTGGAAAATCCACGCTTTTGCGCTGCGCCAATCTGCTGGAGGACAGCCAGCAGGGCGAAATCCTGTTCGAGGGCGAGCCGATTGCATGGAAAGGCGCTGGTATGACCCGCCATGCCGCCGACAAGGCGCAGGTCACGCGCATCCGCACCAACCTCAGCATGGTGTTTCAGCAATTCAACCTTTGGGCCCATATGACCATCCTGCAGAACGTGATGGAGGCCCCGGTGACCGTTCTGGGTCGTGACAAGGCAGAGGTCGAAGAGGCCGCGCGCGGATATCTGGCCAAGGTGGGGATCGGGGACAAATGCGACGCCTATCCCGCGCAACTGTCAGGCGGGCAACAACAACGCGCTGCGATTGCCCGCGCCCTGTGCATGGAGCCGCGCGCGCTGTTGTTTGACGAACCGACCAGCGCGCTTGACCCTGAGCTAGAGCAGGAAGTTGTCAAGGTGATCAAAGCCTTGGCCGAAGAGGGTCGCACGATGTTGATCGTCACCCATGATATGCGGCTGGCGGCGGATGTCAGTGATCACACCCTGTTCCTGCACATGGGGCGCATCGAAGAAGAAGGCCCGCCAGAGGCCTTGTTCGGCAATCCCCAGACCGAGCGCCTGCAAAAATTCCTGTCCGCCACGGTACCGGCATGAAGGGTCCGCTATGATCCGCGCCCTGCTTTTTGCCTTCGCTCTGACTGGATCCGCCAGCAGTGCCGCACAGGCAGAAACGTTACGCATCGGCACCGAAACAGATTACAAGCCCTTTATATTTCACACAAAATCCGGACAACGCACCGGATTTGACATTGATCTTATGGGGCTGATCTGCAGGCGTGGTAGCTTTGACTGTGTCTGGGATGAGGTCGGTTTTGACCAGATCATCACAGGCGTCGCGCAGGGGCAGTTTGACGTCTCGATTGGCGGGATCGGTACAACGCCGCAGCGTGATCTGCTGGTGGACTGGACCCGCCCCTACCGCGTGATCGAAACCGGGACAAGCTATTTTGCCGGCTTTGATGCCGACGTGGACGTCACCGAGGCGCGCATCGGGGTTCAGGGCGAGACAATCATGGAGAATGTTCTGGCTGACAACGGCTATGCCGCGATCACTTTTCCCAGCAACAGCGCCGTCATAGAGGCCCTGATGGCCGGGGATGTGGATGCGATCTTTACCACCTCTTCCTACCTGAAACAGGTCCAGAAAATCATGCCGTTGATCGACCTTGGATATCTGTCTTATCCCCATAGTGGTCCGCA
>CALGTJ010000812.1 GCA_937901435.1 uncultured Rhodobacter sp.
GGCGCTGTGGGAAAACGATGTGGACGTGACCATGGTCCAGCGGTCCTCGACCCATATCGTGCGTTCCGAGCCGCTGATGGAATACGGGCTGGGCGATCTTTATTCCGAACGCGCGGTCGAGGCCGGGGTGACCACGCAAAAGGCCGATCTGATCTTTGCCTCCCTGCCCTACAAGATCCTGCACGAGTTCCAGATCCCGGTCTATGACAAGATCAAAGAGGTGGATGCAGACTTTTACGCCGGGCTGGAAAAGGCCGGGTTTCAACTGGATTGGGGGGCGGATGGGTCTGGTCTGTTCATGAAATACCTGCGGCGCGGGTCAGGCTATTACATCGATGTGGGCGCGAGCCAGTTGATTATTGATGGCAAGATCAAGCTGAAGGCCGGTCAGGTCAGCGAGATCGTCGAAGATGGCGTGATGCTGGAGGATGGCACCAAACTAGAGGCGGACGTGATCGTCTATGCCACGGGCTACGGGTCGATGAATGGCTGGGTAGCAGATCTGATCGATCAGGACACTGCGGATAAGGTCGGCAAGGTCTGGGGGTTGGGGTCAGACACGCCCAAGGATCCGGGGCCATGGGAGGGCGAGCAGCGCAATATGTGGAAGCCCACCCAGCAAGAGGCGATGTGGTTCCACGGCGGCAACCTGCACCAGTCGCGTCACTATTCGCAGTTCCTGTCCCTGCAACTCAAGGCCCGGATGGAAGGCCTCGACACGCCTGTCTACGGGCTGCAAGAGACGCATCATCTGGGGCGATAACACTATAAAGCACATCGGCCCTGATGCGGATCAGGGCCGATCTTGTGATCTGATCGCTCTCTTTTACAGGCTAACCCGCAAGGCCAAGCCCCTGCAAAACCTTTGGTATTTTTTGTTTCAACGCGAAGAATCCCTTGGTCGCATGGGGCCATACCAGATCGTCATAGGGGCGGCGCAGTTGGTGCAGGGTGATCCCGGCGTCCTGCAACGCAGGGCGGGCCTGCGCCAGCCGCGCGGCAACGGGGCCAACGGGCGCATAGGCGGTGAGGACCGTGGACGCGCCAACCGCCTGCGCCGCCTCTATAATGGGCGCGGCCCAGTCTAACGACGCCTGCACGGCTTGATCGGTGCCTTGCCGCCCCAGCGCATCTGTGACAGCCCCCCGCGCGAAATCCTGCGCGCAGGATCCCACCTTCTGCGACCCGCGCCTCTCTGTCGCCAGAAGGCCCAAGACCCCGGCAGGCGGGCGGGTCAGGCAAACCTCTGGCTGGCAGTCTTCCTCTGTCACCAACAGCAAAAACGCGCCCTCCGGCATCGGATCCGCAGGTGGGATCGGTCTCAGCGCGTGCTCTGTCGCCTCGATCAACGGCTCTGCCACGCCTGCCAGTTGATATTGCGGGCGAAACCGCTCTTCGGTATACTTCGCGATATTGGATACCCGCGCCAGATAGGTCTTGCCCTTGGTATGCAAGCCCGCCACCCAGCGCCAACTCAGCGTGTTGGAGGCCGGATCGCCATCCATCAAATGCCGCAAAAAGAAATCCGCGCCAAGCTGCCACGGCAGGCGCAACGTAAATATCCAAATCGAGGCGAACCACATGCGCGCATGGTTGTGCAGATAGCCAGTCTCGACCAACTCGCGCGCCCAAGCGTCAAAGCCGTCGATCCCGGTGCGCCCCTCGATCGCGGCGCGATAGCGCGACTCGAGGCCATCGTCCTGCGCCAATCCGTTCAGAGTCTGCGCCAGCCCCTTTTCATAAGAAGCCCAGACACTTGGCCGCTGTTCCAGCCAGCCTTTGAAATAGCTGCGCCAGAACACCTCTTGCACGAATTTCTCTGACCCTGACGGGGAATGCCGGGCCAGAACCGCGCGCAAGACCTCTTCCTCAGAGATCAGGCGGTGACGGATCCACGGCGAAAGGGCAGAGACATTGTTGCGCCGCTCTGGCCCAAAGTCATAGTTGCGCTGGCCGGCGTAGTGTCGTCCGGCCCGAGTCACAAAGGCGTCCAGCCGTGCCAAGCCCGCCGCGCGGGTCGGGGTGAAATCAATGCGCTCAACGGGGGCGTCAAACCCGGCGAACAGATCCTCAGCGCTCATCGCGCGCGCCTGCATCTGTCAGAGCAATAGCGCACATCTTCCCAGACCTTCGCCCATTTTTTGCGCCACGTGAAGGGGCGCGCACAGGTGGCGCAGATCTTGGAGGGCAGGTCTGTTTTTCGTTTCATTTTCATCGCATTACATCCTAGAATTGCAACTCCATCTGGGTCGAGGGCGGCTTTTTCCTGGACGTATTCCGCGGCTTTGCAGGCCGTTGCCCCCGGTTGGCAATCCCGCTTTTGCGGCTGCCGTGTTTGTGTACCACCGCCGCCGCCTCTGCGCGAAACGCGTCATTGCCGCGCACGGCCCAGATCCGTTCCCGCGCATATTTCGCGGCTGCCAGATGGTCGATAATGGGCACGGGATAGGCCTTTCCCAAAACGGCGCGCGCAGTCTCGGCCTTCCAAGGCTCTTGCAGGTGACGATCCGGGATTTCGGCCAGTTCCGGCACCCATTTACGGGTGAAGGCCCCGCTTGGGTCCTGATCCAGCCCCTGCTTGACCGGGTTGTAAATCCGCACCGTGTTGATGCCCGTCGTGCCCGATTGCATCTGAACCTGACTCCAGTGAATGCCCGGCTCATAATCTGTAAACATCCGCGCCAGCACCTGCCCCGTGGCGCGCCAATCCAGCCACAGATGATAGCTGGCTGTCGCCATCACCATCGCCCGCATCCGGAAATTCAGCCAGCCTGTCGCCCGCAGCGAGCGCATACAGGCATCCAGAAACGGCAGCCCGGTTTCACCATTTGCCCAAGGGTCCAGCCGGGTCAGATCGGGGGCCGAGGGGCGGATGCCATCATAGCCGCGATGCAGGTTCTCAAACTCCAGACGCGGCTCGTCTTCCAGTTTCTGGATAAAGTGGCAGTGCCAGTGCAGACGCCCGCTGAACGAGGTCAGG
>CALGTJ010000813.1 GCA_937901435.1 uncultured Rhodobacter sp.
TCAACATCTTTGCATTTCAGTTCCATTTGGCTTCCTATATTGGTAGATCGCCGACAGCTTTGACGCGCAATCGTGTGGGGTTTCCGGGCAAGTAGCTGATGGGCACCTGCTCCACTTCGATAATCTCAACACTCGCGGCAGTGGCGCCTGCGCTGATTGTCTTGTCTTTGGCCTCCTGGCGGGCGTCATCCAGCACCGTCCTCCGATTAGTTTCGTTCAAGGTCACCACACGTTCAACTTCGCCTGACACTTGCGCAATGGCCGCGCCGACGGCATTGGCAACAGATGAGAACTCGGGGCGCAGCACATCCGAGACCGACTGTACCGGCCAATCCACGAGGATTGCGCCGCCGCCGACGACCAGCAAGGGCAGGTCCGCAGCTTCGGTTTTCATGCGCTCGACATTCATATCCAGCAATAGGCGCATCGATGCGCGGGCGGCGTCAATGGTTTCCTTGTCTGCGCGAACCAGCGACCGGTCTCCGACATCGGCCCACCCTCCAGCGGCGGCAATATCAGTGGCCGTCAGCGTGTCGCCGCCAAAACATTGCGCGCGACTGGTCAGCTCGTATCCAACTGAGTCCGGTCCAACCAGTCGCCCTTGATCGCGGACAAGACTTCCACCACCGAGACCAACTGCCAGGACGTCGGGCATGCGAAAGTTCGTTTTGACCCCACCCACATCAACAAAATTGGTCGATTGGCGCGGGAAACCGTTGCGCAGCATGCCGATGTCCGAGGTCGTGCCGCCAATATCCACCACCATCGCATCCTGAATCCCGGCCAGATAGACCGCGCCTCGCATAGAGTTGGTGGGACCAGATGCAAATGTCAGCACCGGATACTGCTGTACATCATCCGCGCGCATCAGGGTGCCGTCATTCTGGCTGATGAACAGGGGCACATTGATGGCTAGTTCATGCAAGGCGCGACGGAAGGCCTGCACCACATGGCGGGATAGTTCGGAAAGTGCGGCATTAATGATCGTGGAATTCTCTCGCGGTAACAGGCCAAACTGGCCCAATTCGCAAGACAGCGAAATCGCTATATCCGGCACTTCGTTTTGCACAATTTCAGCTGCGCGGCGCTCCATGTCACCGTTCATCGGCGAAAACACTGAGGTAATCGCTGCCGTTCGAATACCATCGCAGCGGAAAGACCGCGCAGCTTCGGCAACTGCTACTTCATCCAGTGGCGCGATCTCTCTACCGTCAAATTCGTAACCACCGCCAACAAGATGCGCGTTTCGGCCAATCTCGGTGATCAGGTCATCGGGCCAGTCCGTCAGCGGTGGGATGGCCGACGTCGCAGGCAGCGCGAGACGGATAATGCCAACCGGCAGTAAAGATCGGCGTTGGATAACGGCATTGGTGAACTGGGTGGTACCAATCATCACACAATCCACATCGGCGCTATCGACCGAAGCGTCAGCTATGGCTTGCGTGATGGCCGCGACAATGCCGCTATAAACATCTGCCGTGGTCGGCGTCTTGCGCCATCCAAGTACGCCATTTGGACCCAGCACAACAGCATCGGTGTTTGTGCCCCCGACATCCACACCAATTTTCATGGCATCGCCACACCGCTATCCGCGTCCCAGTAGACATCAACGTCGTCATCCAGATCGAGCCGAGCCAGATCGGGACGGTTGGCGACCTCCACCATCACGTGCTGATGTCCAATCTGAATGCGGTAGCGAACAACGGACCCCTGATAGATGATTTCGCGGACTGTCCCGTTCAGTTTGGGCTTTTCACTGGCATCCAGCGAATGCAGCCGGATCATTTCTGGGCGCACAAGCAATGTGACCGCCTGACCTTTTATGGCCGCATTGTTCTGGGTCAGCCGTCCGGTCACGGTGGTGCCGTCGATATCAATCGAACAGACCGCGCCGTGAACGTCTAAGGCGGTGCCGTCCAACAAATTGGATTCACCAATAAATTCCGCGATGAACCGTGAGGCGGGCTGTTCGTAAATCTCGACCGGGGTGCCAATTTGGAGCACGCGACCCTGATCCATGACGGCAATCCGATCTGACATCGTCAGCGCCTCGGACTGGTCATGGGTCACATAAATTGTCGTGATGCCAACAGATTTTTGGATGTTTTTAATCCAGTACTTCATCTCTTCGCGCATCTTCTTGTCTAGCGCAGACAAAGGTTCATCCAGCAACAAAATCTCAGGCTCGATCACAAGCACGCGGGCCAGCGCCACACGTTGTTTCTGGCCACCCGAAAGTTCTCGCTCGTACCTGTCTTCGAAGCCGGTCATACCGACTTCGGCCAACGCAGCATCAACTTTTTGCTTAATTTCAACGCGTGGCAACTTGCGTTCAACAAGGCCGAAAGCAATGTTGTCAAAGACGGTCATATGCGGGAAAATTGCGTAATTCTGGAACACGATTCCGATGTCGCGGGCCTCTGGCGGCAAGGCCGTCACATTGCGTCCATTGACACGGATTTGGCCTGTGGTCGGCTTCACGAACCCAGCCAACATGCGTAGTGTAGTGGACTTACCGCAGCCAGAGGGCCCAAGCAGCGAAAAGAATTCACCTTGCTCGATTTGCAGATCCAAATCCGCGACGGCAACCGAAGTGCCGAAGTGTTTCGAGATCGTGCTGAATTCTACATAAACCATCAGATTTCCTTAGGGCGTGACCGGGAACCAATGCCCCCGGTCATGATTTTTTAAAGACCGAAGATCTGGTTCAACCTGTCGGTAATGTCGGCCTTGTTTTCCACGAAGAAATCCCAGTCTGGAACCCAATAGGCGGATACAGCATCAGCCGTATTAGTCGCCCCTTCGGCAGCAAGCGCGGAGGGCATGGCGGCTTTGCCATTGGTCGGACGCCACAAGAATTCCTCGCCAAATGGCTCAAGGAAATCTGGCGAAAGCGTGCGGTTCAACAGGGCAAGCGCAAGCCGTTTCTGCATCGGATCCGAATACCGGCTGATGGTTTTGGTCTGAGTCAGAATTGGCTTGCTATCCCATTCCCAGACATCAACAGGCGCCCCTTGCTTTTTCAGCGTCAAAGCCTCGCCTTCGATATGTACCGCGATATCAACTTCGCCTCGTTCCAACAGCGACAGCATGTTGAATGTGAATTCGCTGATCTTCATCGGCATGGCGCCCTCAAGAGCTGTGAAAGCGGCTTCCATGTCATACTGATCCTTGCCGAACTCCTTTGCCGTCGCCATAAAAAATGCGTGCATTAACCCATTTTCGGTGGCGTAAGTGCCGCGTTTGTTGACGAAACGTTCCGCAAAGAAGTCGCGGAAATTACTGACTGGCGCGCCACGATCTGTGCGGTAGGCATATACATAAGGTTGATATGCCCAAGTCACACCCGCCCCGCTGGCAAAGGCAAAGTCCCAGCAATCGGCTGCGTTAGGAACGTTGGCTTTGATTTCTTCTGTTGTTAAGAAAAAATCTCCCGCTGCATTGGTTTGCATCAAGTTTGGCAGGTTCCAGTTGGCCACGTCGTAAACCGGATCGTTGGCACCCTGGGTAACAAATTTTGGAAACCACGGGAACGAGCTGTCCCAGTTCAGTTTGCAATTGAAGTCTTTTTCAAACTGGTCGGTCAATCCCTTGCGTACAAACTCTTCCCATCCGCCGCCCCACTCCGCGACATTCAGGGTGGCACCGCCCGCATCAAACACTTCGCCGTCGTAAACGACGTCCTGTGCCCAAGCGTGGTTAATGTAGAACATGTTGGGGATGGTTGCCGCCGCTCCGAGAGCCGCACCACCTTTCAAAATGAATCGTCTGCTATGTTTCTTTTCAATGGTCATCTGTCTTACTCCTTTGGTTGGTTTTGATATTAGCCGTCCTGCCGTTCCAGCAATCGGCGGATGTTCACCAGCCGGTTCGTCAGAAGAACCGAGGCGATAACGAGGGTGATGGCAAAGATGCCGGCGGCGGCGGCATCAGGTTCAAATTTGTAGCGCAGTGAATTGTACATTGCGATGGGTAGGGGTTCGGAATTGGGCGCGGATAAGAACAGCGAGACCTCGAACTGACCAAAGCTGACGATGAAGGCGAAGATTGACCCTGCCTGAATGCCTTGGGCGATGTTGGGGAAAGTGATCTTGCGAAAGGCGCGCATGGGCGATGCACCAAGGCTGCGTGCGGCCTCTTCTAGCGAGACATCGAATGTTGCCAACGATGCGCCGACCGTGCCGATAACGTAAGGTGTTGAGTACAGGATGTGCCCAATCCACAAGCCCCAGATCGTGCGCGATATGCCCAATCCGCTGGTGATAAAGAAGGCGTAAAGGGCAAACCCGACGACCACGCCCGGTAGGACCACGGGCGATAGGAAGAAGGCCCTGAGGGCGGTGCGGCCGACAAAGCGAGATCGTGCAATAAACAAGGCCGCCGCCGTGCCTAAGATGGTCGAGACGATCATTGTCATCAGGGCCAGCTTGAACGAAAAGAAGAAGGCAGAGAGGTACTTTTCTGAGTTCAGGAAAGAGATCACCCAGCGCAGGGACAATCCTTTGGGGGGAAAGGTCAAGAACTCTCCGGTTGTCAGGCCCGCAAGCACCACAACAAGGATCGGAAACAGCAGATAGCAAAAGCCCAAGATTGCAAGGATTAACATAGGCAGCGGGATTTTGCGTTCCATCAGGCAAGCCCACCGGAACTGCGGTTGCCCAGTTTCAGATAAACCGCGACGGCCGTGGCGCTGATCAAAAACAGGATCACGGCAATTGTGGCTCCAAACTGAAACCGCGCGCTTTCAGCGACCTGCTGATAGATGTGGATCGGCAAGACGCCGACGCGAAATCCGCCCATCAGCGCCGGTACGATATAAGACGAGATCGACAAGGCAAAGACCAGCAGGGAACCCGACAGAATACCAGGCATTGAGGCGGGTAAAGTCACCCGCATGAACGCCCTTCGGCGTGAGGCCCCTAGAGAGCGCGCGGCCTCTTCAAGACTGGGCGGGATGCCCATAATCACGCCAACAAGGGTCAGGATCATGAAAGGCAACGCGAACTGAACCAGTCCGAAGACCACGCCACGAAAGTTATACATCAGCGCGACCGGGCCATCCGTCAGCCCCATGCTTTGAAGAATTTGGTTGATCAGCCCATTGTCGCCAAGAATCACCATCATTCCATACAGTCGGATCACCATGTCCAACTGCATCGACGCCAGCACGAGGATCAGCAGAAAGGTGTTTCGCGCCGGGTTTTCTGTTTTGGCAATCACAAAAGCCATTGGATAGGCGACGATTAAGGTGATCACAGAAACGATGCTGGCCAGCAGGATCGATCGCCCCGCCGCTATTAGGTAATTCGAACGCGAGAAGAAGCGGATGTAATTGTCAAACGTCAGGTCGGAAACCAATGCAACCTGCCCGACCTTCGCCGGATTGAAAGACGTTGCGAACAGCAGTCCGACCGGAATCACAAAGAACAACACGAAAAACGCGACCAGCGGGACGACCAAAAGCCATTTAAATTGATGTTGGGAAAGGCCGCTTGCCCTGACTGCCGTAGCTTTAGTCATCCGCTTGGCTCCGCATCAAGGCATCCAAAGCTGCCCATTCACGAAAACCGACGATGGGTTTTGCGTCCGGGTAAGGGTAGACTGCTTTGTCAGTGGTTTGACTGTTTTGGATCGCCTCATGGGCGGCTGTTATAGCATTTGGTAAAGGGTCGATGACTTTGAGCCCGTGGAGGGCACTACTGACTTCATCAGCAAACCCAAGCATTCCGGTACAGCCAAAGACAACGGATGTTGCCCCGCGTTCCATGGCCCGCCTTGAGCCCTCGATAGTCGCCGCGAGCGCGGTCTTTCGGTCCGATTCCAAGGCAAGAACAGGGACACCGATACCGATGATTTCAGTCATCCGGTCAGCCATCCCATATCTCCGCGCCAGATCGGCAAAGGCGCGTTCTTGACGCTGCAATACTGTCACGATGGCGAAATTTGTACCTGCTGCACGCATCGCAGCCTCACCACAGCCAATAACAGGGATCGAGACCGCCTCGCGTGCCGCGTCAAGGCCGGGATCAAGCATGCAATCAATTACGACGGCCTGCACGCCGTCTTCTTCGGCCTTGATCGCGGAATCGACCACTCCGGGTGCCGCCAGAACTTCATCAACCGCAGATTCTATCGAGGCCGGGCCCTGTTTGACCTGAGAATTCGTCACTCTGCATCCGTTTGGTGCGGGCAAGGCAGCGACGCGAAAGCCTGTCGTGACGATTGGCGTGATGACGTGGACCCAGCTCAAAACGAATCCCCCTGATCCAACTGTTTCTCTTGCGGATCATCCTGCTTAAGAAGTGATGTGGAAACGACTACCCAATCGGGTAGTTAGTCATCAATTATACCCAGCATTCTCGCCTGACTGACCGCACGCGCCCGATTATGAACGTGCAATTCGCCGTAAATTTGTTTGAGATGATATTTGACCGTGTTAGAGGAAACCCCCATGACGCGACCAATTTCCTTGTTGGAAAAACCCTGCGCCAATAGCTCTAAATACCGCCTCTTGGAATCACCTTGTCGGTCGCGTGATTGCCCCTCGGTCGATGAAATTCCGCCCGATGACCAATGATGCATGATTTCTGACAGCTGATGGCGTTGCACCGTGTCGATGGGTACTTTCACCCGTTCGCCGTCCAAAGCGGCCTGAACTACGGGTTGAAGCGACAGCCCCTCATCAAGAATAAATCGCCGAAAAGGCTGTTTCCCAAGAAGGCGAATCGACGACAAAAGCGCGCTGGTTGCGTCGCTGCGCCCGTTCAACTGCAAATGGGCCTGAGCGCGGATCACACGGAGTTTGGCCAGAGACAACAGTTGTCCGCCTCTGATCGCGTTTTCTTCAGCCAGATCCACAAAATCAAGTGCACGTTTGGCGCGGCGGGCACGAACCAGCCAACGGGCAATAGCAACGTTGGTGGTGCCGTGGCGAAGACCCCAATCCATTTGCGGCTGATTTGCATCCAGCTTTCCTGGGTCCAAACCAATACGTTGCATCTCGATGTTGGCTGTCTTGATCTCGTCGCTGAGCGTCAGCGCACGTATGCGCTCGACGGCCATCAATCGCGCTAAACGCGGCATCTGACGATCGCGGGCCGCAGCATCTGCATGAGCAAGTTCGCTTAAAGCACCCGGCAGTCCGGCCTGCACAAAGGCAAGTCGGGCACGAACGCGGTAGGTTGCCGCTAAAACATCAAGCCACGCATCCGTTTGCTCGATACTTGTCAACGCATCGGCCAACAGCGATTGAGCGTCTCCCATTTTATTCATCTCGTAGTAAACTTCGGATTTCAGCGCCTTACAGATCGCACGAAGCCCCTGCGGGTCACCATCCAACTGGTCTAGGCTTCTTTCCATCTGGTCATATTGGGCTATGGCGCCGGTCAGATCCCCGCGCATCATACGAATTTGTCCCAGATGGGTATGCATGTGTAACGAGCCGAACTGCGCCCCGCCTAACAGATAAAGCCGAATTGCGTTTTCAGCATGATCCTGCGCACGGTCGAATTCTCCGCGATGAAGCGCTGCAGTGGACAGGTGATTGAACGTTAGCGCTTGACCGACCTGATCACTCGCCGGTAGCGTCGACAACAATCTTTTCAAACGCGCCGAGTGCTCCTCGGTCAGAGCGCGGTCCTCGTATACCCTGACATGGGCATCAACAAGCAGCAGGTCCGCAGCGTGCGTCCCAACAGCAGGATCAGTTTCGTCAGTCGCGGACGTCATGTGTCTCAGTTGTTCGCGCGCTCCAGTCGGATCGCCAATCTTGGCAAGAACAAATGCTGAAGCGAGCATTGCCTGCGGCGAGACACCGTCTCCATGCCGGTCCGTGGCAATCGCATCCAAGCCGGGCATATTTGGCACACGCATGTAGGAACGCCAGTCATTATTGTGATCAGTGTGCCCGACAGTCGAGGTTGCCCGTTTGGGCTTTTCTAAATTGTTTTGCACCATCTGTGGAATATACCGCCGCTCAACGGAAAATCAACGGTGGGTCACTTACCCTGTTGGTGCACATTCGAAAATTGGAACAATCAACTTGGATAGTTTTGGTGGCCAACGTTTTATCGCAAACAATACCTTCAGATAAAATGCGTGAAT
>CALGTJ010000814.1 GCA_937901435.1 uncultured Rhodobacter sp.
TGCCCTGGTTTGCGGACGCGTGGCGTTTGCCCGCCGAGGACGTCATGGACGTTGCGTCGCGCAAGGGCGGCGCGTTCAGGATTGTCGTACCCCGATTGAACCGGATCGCAAATTTTGACGATCTCGACCCGCTGGCCAGTGAACCGGGCGTCAGCATCGACATAATCGAACCGGGTCGCGCCCTGCCGGGCGATGCGGATCTGGTTCTGATCCCCGGCTCCAAGTCCACAATCGCCGACCTCGCGCATGTCCGCGCGCAGGGGTGGGACATAGACCTGCAAGCTCATGTGCGGCGCGGAGGGCATGTGCTCGGCATTTGTGGTGGCTATCAAATGCTGGGCCGCGAGATAATCGACGCCGAGGGGATCGAGGGGCTGGCGGGCCGCTATCAGGGGCTTGGATTGCTTGACGTGGTGACGCAGATGCACCCGCAAAAGGTTTTGGCACGCCGCGACGCGATTTATTTACCGACTGGCGACACCGTCACCGGGTATGAAATCCACATCGGGAAAACTGAGGGCCCGGACTGTGCGCGCCCATGGCTTCAGATCGATGCCCGCACCGAGGGGGCCGCCAGTGCGTCTGGCCGTGTTCGTGGGTGCTACCTGCACGGTCTCTTTGCCTCAGACGGGTTTCGCACGGCGTTTTTGCGCGATCTTGGGGCGCAGGCAGGCGCCCTGCAGTTCGAAGAGTCTGTCGAGACCACACTTGATGCTTTGGCCGCCCATGTCGAGAGTGCGCTGGACGTCGCTCGCCTGCTGGACCTCGCGAAACCCGTTCATAGCGGTTCTCGGAACACCTGACACAACATGCGTTACTTAACACTGTCCGAAATCAAAGATTTCAACATGTTAAATAATACATATTTTTCCAAAAACGCATCAGGCCGCGAATGAGGATTATTCGAGGTCGCGCATTGCCAAGGCCCGCTTGATCTCTCGACGCACAAGGCGACGGACGTTGCGCGTGATCCGCTCTCCCAACACACCCTGAAGCTCTTGACGCACGATATCCGCGACCAATTCTTGCAAGGCTTCTTCATCCAGCATCGTGGGTTCGTCGGCGGCAAATAGGTCTGTGTCCCGGTCGGTGTCTGCCGCATCTTGCGCTGCCGCCAAGGCCGCCGCTTGCATCATGGCGGATTTCTGCGCCGTTGCATCGGTTTTGGCATCATCCTCTGTCGCAAATGACACGTCGGCGTCGCTGTCAGGGTCCCAGTCTTGCTCTACGTCCTGCCATTCGAACGTATCATCGTCCAACTCAACGTCATCCTCTGCCGTGTCTGACCGCGCGTCCGCATAGAGGGACTCAATCGGGGCCGGCCCCGCTGTCTGCGCCGAGGGTTGCCATTTTTCGTCCTGTTCTGGCGCGCTCTTTTCGAGGGTTTGCGCGACAGAGGTGATCGCATCGGCCAGTCGTGCATCTTTGCCGAACGCAAGCGGTCGGGTTTCGTCCGTCAACTCTTCTTCGCTGCCGTCGGGTTCCCACTCTTGCGTGGAATTCTGCAATGCCGCCTCAAGTTCTGCGATCCGCTGTTCCAAAGTGACTTGTCCGGCCACCTGCCCTTGCACAGATGCAGAGTCTGGCTGTCGCTCATCAGTCTCTGAGGTGTTTGTCTCGGCGTCAGGCGCTGCAATCTCTGGCGTTTCGTCCTGAAACAATGCGTCTATGTCCACATCAGACGCGCCCTCTGCACTATTGTCTTGCCGAGGCTCTGGATCATGATCGTGTTGCGGCGAATCCTGCCAAAAATCATCCTCTGACGCGATGTTTTCCAGATCACCGTCCGCCTGCGCCACCTGTGCACCCTCGTCATTGCCGCCGGGTTCAGCGACAGATTGGCCATGAACCGGCGGTGCCACGTCCTGATTGGCGGCGGGTTCCAAATACAGGGGGTCCAGATCACAGGGCTCTGAATCGTGGTGGTCCGGCTCGGAATCGTCCGAAGTTTCACCCGTCAACCGATCGTTTTGTTCTGGCTTTGGTTCGGTCCACTCGCTGTCGGATTGATAAGGCTGAAGCGCGATTTCTTCCTCGGACGGCGTGTGCCATGCGGTTTCGTCCTCGGACGACGCAGCCATGTCTTGTGCAGGTCTATAGTCTGCCGTTACCATATCCCCTTGATCTTCTTGAAGATTTAAGGCGGGATCAGCAGTCTGGGGTGCAAGATCTTCTTCGGCGACCCTGAATGCAGGTGTCAGAACGAACCGTTCGACATTGTCCACCGACGCAAATTTGCGTCGCGGCGTGCCTTTGGTCGGTTCATCAGACACCAACCGACGAATCGAAGACAGCACGCCTTCTATATCTTCATTGCTCACTGGATCGGACATGCTCGGCCCTTACTTTTTTAATTTTGGATACACTCTAACCTGACATAGCCTACCGCACAACTCTTAGCGATTGATTAGGGCCAAAGCCGATTCATCCCAAGCCCGCCGGGTGAGCAAAGCGTCTGATGGGCAGCACCAGGCCTGACCTACTGCCGTCCCAACGATCTCAGCACTTTGTCAAGTTTTGATCCACGCATCGAAATCGGGGCCTGCGTCGCGCTATAATTGTAATATTCCACCGGATCATAGGTCACGATACCAAGTTTGAGATGTTCCGAGGTCAGCAGCCCCATGGCAGATAACAGCGTGTAAACGCTGACATATTGCTGCACTTCAGCGGTGATCAAAGAGGTGCGCGCGTCCAGTAGTTCCTGTTCGGCGTTCAACACATCCAAAGTCGTGCGCGAGCCCAGTTTCGCCTCTTCGCGCACACCATTATAGGCGACCTGGCTTGCGCTCACCTGACGGCGGCTGGCCTCGGTTCGGGCGGCGGCGACCTGTAGCCTTGCCCAAGCCGTTCCAACGTCCTGGCGCACCAGAACCACCGATTGCAGCAAGGCCGCCCGCGCCGCATCCCGACGCGCCGCTGCTTGGCGCGCCAGAGCACGCAGGCGACCCCCTTGATAAATCGGGACATTTAGCTGAAG
>CALGTJ010000815.1 GCA_937901435.1 uncultured Rhodobacter sp.
TGGGCGTCGCAGATATCGACATGACCATCCCCGATGGGGCATTCGTAGTGCTATTGGGGCCGACGGGCGCAGGCAAAACCACGACCCTGCGGCTGATTTCCGGCCTCGAAAAACTCGACAGCGGCGAGATCTGGATTGGCGGGCGCAACGTGGGCGGCGAAACCCCGGCGCAGCGCGATGTGGCGATGGTATTTCAGCAATATTCGCTCTACCCGCATCTGACCGTGCGCGAAAACCTTGAATTTCCTCTCAAATCCCCAATCCTGAAAACACCCCCTGCCGAAGTCACCCGCAGGGTGGATGAGGTGGCCCGCGTCCTGCAAATCGCCCATAAACTCGACAACAAGGCCACGGCGCTCTCGGGCGGCGAGATGCAGCGCGTCTCGATCGGGCGGGCATTGGTGCGCGAGCCGTCAATTTACCTGATGGACGAACCGCTCAGTTCGCTTGACGCCAAACTGCGCACGGATCTGCGCGTCGAGTTGAAACGCATCCACGCCAGCCTCGGCGCGACGCTGCTCTATGTCACCCACGACCAGATAGAGGCCATGACCATGGCCACCCATGTGGGCGTCCTGAACGAGGGCCACCTCGTGCAATTCGGCACCCCGCGCGAGATCTATGAGAACCCCAACAGCATTTACGTCGCCTCGCGCCTTGGCCAGCCGCGTATCAATATCCTGCCGGGCGATCTGTTCGGCGAGGCCCCCAAAGGGGCGGCCAAAATCGGGCTGCGCCCCGAACATGTGCGGCAAGGCGAGGGGCAAGAGGCCAAGATCACGCGCGTCGAACATCTTGGCGATCACACCCGCCTTCACCTGACGCTCAAGGGCCATGCCATCACCACTCTGGTCGACCCCCATACCCTCTATACCGCTGGAACCCATATCAAAATCGCCCCCCAAGACCCGCTGTGCTTTGACGCCGACGGCAACCGTATTCTGTAAGGAGACACGCCCATGACCCAGTTCATCAATGCCAAGGACGCGCTTGTCACCGATGCCATCGACGGGCTGCTGGAAACCTCCGGCGGCGCGCTGGTCCGCCTTGACGGCTATCCCCATATCAAGGTGGTCTGCCGTGCGGATTGGGACAAATCCCGCGTCGCGCTGATCTCTGGCGGCGGCTCTGGCCACGAACCGGCCCATGCGGGCTTTGTCGGCGCGGGCATGCTGACGGCGGCGGTGTGCGGAGAGGTCTTTGCCTCGCCGTCCGTCGATGCGGTTCTCGCGGGCATCCTGGCGGTGACGGGGCCTGCGGGCTGCCTGCTGATTGTCAAGAATTACACCGGGGACCGGCTGAACTTTGGCCTTGCCGCCGAGCGCGCCCGCGCTTTTGGCCTCAAGGTCTCGATGGTCGTGGTGGACGATGACATCGCGCTGCCCGATCTGCCCCAACCGCGCGGCGTGGCAGGAACGATGTTCGTCCATAAAATCGCCGGCGCCTTGGCCGAAGGCGGCGCGGATCTGGACGCAATAACCGCCGCCGCCCAAACCACCATCGCCAACATGGCCTCGATTGGCATGTCGCTAGACACCTGCACGGTGCCCGGATCGAAGAAGGAAGACCGCATCGCGTCTGGCATGGCCGAACTGGGCCTTGGCATTCACGGCGAGGCGGGCGTTGAACAGGTCGCCTTTGTCGATGCCGCCAGCGCGGTGGAGATGGTCGTCGCCAAACTCGCCCCCCGCATTGGCACTGGCCCGCATGTGGCGATCCTGAACAACCTCGGCGGCACGACGCCGCTGGAAATGTCGGTGCTGGCCCATCAGCTGGCCACCTCGCAAAATGCGCGCACTATCAAGCACATCATCGGCCCCGCGCCGCTGATGACCTCGCTGGATATGCACGGGTTTTCGGTCTCTGTCCTGCCCGTGGACGACATCAACATGGCCCATCTGAGCGCGCCCGTGACCCTGTCCGCCTGGCCCGGAATGGCCGAGATTAGCCCGGTCAAGACCCTGCCGCTGCCCGATGGCCTGAGTCCGATTAAACCGATTCCCTCTGAAAACGCCGCCACCCGCGCGCTGCTGGAAAAATGCTGCGCGCTGCTGATCGCCGCTGAGTCAGACCTGAACATGCTGGACGCCAAATCCGGCGATGGCGACACGGGCAGCACGCTGGCCACCGCCGCGCGCGCGCTGAACGGCGCGCTGGACCGGATGCCGCTGGCCGATCTGACGCAACTCTTCCGCGCGCTCAGCAATGAGCTTAGCCAGACCATGGGCGGCTCGTCCGGCGTGATCCTTGCGATCTTCTTTGGCGCGACGGGGGATGCCTGCGCCAACGGCAAGCCCACAATCGAGGCGCTGCGCATGGGGCTAGAGCGGATCGGACAGGTGGGCGGGGCGCAAATGGGCGACCGCACCATGATCGACGCATTGGACCCGGCTTTGAGCGCGCTTTCTGATGGCGTCGGGGCGGCCGCAAAGGCCGCGCGCGCAGGCGCAGACGCCACCGCCAGCATCGGGCGGGCCAAGGCGGGGCGCGCGTCTTATGTGCCAGAGGAAAACCTGATCGGCCACAATGATCCGGGCGCAGAGGCGGTCGCGCGGCTGTTCGAGGGGCTGGCCAAGGCATTGTAACGCGGGCGAAAAGCACTGATGAAACAGACCAGATGAAACCGACAAGCGACATACTCGCCAATCCGACCATCAACGACATCGCCCGTGTCGCGCAGGTCAGCCTTGCGACCGTGGACCGTGTGCTGAACGAACGTCCCGGTGTGCGCGAAGTCACGGTCCGCAAGGTCAACAAGGCCATCGCAGAGCTTGGCTATGTGCGCGACACCGCCGCCGCCAATCTGGCACGCGGGCGGGTCTATCATTTCACCTTCGTCCTGCCTGCCACGGGCAATGAATTCCTGTCTTCGCTTGAGGCGCAGATAGACGATCTTGCCATCGGGTTGCGCCATGAACGCACCAAGCTGTCTGTCGTGCGCGTTGCCGCCTTTGATCCTGTCGAGCTGTCGCAGGTCATTGCGGGGATCGACGCGCAAACCGTTGACGGCGTTGCCATATTCGCCCCTGAAACGCCCTCTGTGCGGGATTCTATTGCCCATCTCAAGGCCAAAGGCCTCAGCGTCGTGTCGCTGGTCGCCGACGTGCCCAGTTCAGAGCGCGATAATTTCATCGGCGTCAATAACGTGGCCGCCGGGCGCACGGCGGCGCAACTGATGGGGCGGTTTCTGGGACAGTGCAGCGGCAAGATCCTTGTGGTCTCCGGCTCGATGCAGGCGCGCGACGCGCTGGAACGCCGCCTTGGGTTCGATCAGGTGATGACGGCGGATTTTCCGGCGCTGTCCGTGCTTGCCTCGCTGGAGGGGCGCGATGATCCGGATCTGATCGAACGCCTGTTGCCGCAGGTGAGGGCCGCCAATCCCGAGATCGTCGGGATCTATGCCTCGACCGCAGGGCACGAGGGCCTGTTGCGCTATCTGCGCGACCACAAGACGATGCAAAAGCCGGTTGTCATCGCCCATGAGCTGACGCCCATGACCCGCGCGGCGCTTGCCTCTGGGGCGTTTGACGCTGTGATTTCGCAAGACACCGGCCATCTGGTGCGCAGTGCTGTGCGGATCATGCGTGCCCACCGCGACGGGCTGCCGATCAACCCGGCACAGGAACGCATCCGCATCGACGTTTACGTCAAGGAAAACCTGCCCGCTTGATCCCGCGACGCCGGATCAAGCAGCGAACCTTGGCCTTGACGCAGATCGTCATGATATATCATGGAAAAAACCCCGCATGCTGGTCACAACATGCGGGGGATCGCGCCATTAGAGGTCGTCTTTGGGCATGGCGCAAAAGTCGAGAGAGTATCCGGCAAACCTGCTGAATGATGGGGCAGAGGGACGGCAGATGCAAAGGACCTTCTGGTCAGGCTGCCGCGTCGTCCTCGTCGCTTAAGCCTTTCTTAACGCCTTGGGCGGCCCCTGTCCCCTGTGCAGAGGGTCAGGGGCATTGCCCATTCGCACAGGTGAGGTCTCAAAAGCATAGGTGGCACGGGATCGCATCTGCCTTGTGGAGGGTTCCAAAAGAGAGGCATATGGTCCGGATGCACCATCGCAGTGAACATCCTTCTGTCTGTCCGGGCGTGGCCAACGGGTCGGATCCGGCCTGATGCGCGCGCCGGTTCTGACCTCTGCACACGCCCGCTATCAAGATTTTGCGGCGGTGTTCCGGATCAGGGCTTTTGCGATTTACCAGACCGGTAACAACCTGATGACAGTGGGCTTTTGGATGCAGCGCATCGCCATTCGCTGGGTCACATGGGAATTGACTGGCTCGGAATTCTGGCTGGGTCTGATCGCCTTTGCAGAGCTTTTCCCCTCGATCCTGACGGCGAACCTTGGCGGGCAACTGGCGGATCGCTATCCCGGCACGCGGGTCATGTTCTGGGGGCAGATTGCCAGCGGGCTGGTGTCCATTCCGCTGGCGCTGCTCTATGCGGTGGATGCGTTGACGCCCAATATGATCCTTGCGGTGATGGTGTTTCTCTGTGCCTTGGGCGTGGCGGGCTTTGGCTTTGGCCTGTTGGGGTTGGTGCTGACCGGGGTGATCGCACTCGCGGTGCGACAGGCGGTGCGTTCGGTGTCACAGGTGTAAAATCGGCTGGAAATGATGCATGTTCTCAAATCGGCAGAACTCTGGCGTGCCAAGCCTGATTTCGCGCAGGGGCGCGCCGAATTCGGCAAAGAGTGCGTCTGACAGCGTCACAACCTCTGCCGCTTGTGCATCGGTCAGCCAGCGCAACAGGTAGCTGAGCGTGATGTGAAAGATATAGCCGTCGAAATTTTCGGGCTGAATGCCTGTGGCATCCCGCAGGGCGCGGCGGGTGTCGCGCAGCTTGGCCTCATCCGCAGCACTGGCCCCCGAAAGCGTCAGGCCAAACCCGCCATATAGCCCATGCGCGCGCGCGGTGACATCACGGGGCAGGGTGATCCCGTCAAGCCGCTGGATCAACTGATCGGTTGCCGCGTCCAGCGTTGCCTCTGGCGGGATGCCCGCAGGCCAGTCGGTGCCGTTCGAGATGCCCTGAAACAGGGTCATATGAAAGCTTGAGGCAGGCAAGTAGCTGAAATATCGCGCAAAAGCGCTGGCCTTCAGCCCGGTTTGGATCTGGCTCAGGGCGCGGTGTTGCGCGCTCTCAGGGGCGATATGACAGATGAACGTGTTGCCCGGCCAAGGCAAAACGCGCCCGTCGGGGGCAAATTTCGCGCCCGGTCCGATGGGCAGAACGCTATTGGGAACGGGCGTGTCGCTCAGGCGTCCGGTCAGGAATGCGATCGGGTCGGGGCGTTCGGGGATCATGGGTGGGTCCGTAGTGGTTTAATCGGGGGGCGCATCGCCAAGCCGGTCTAGGCGCATCGTTTCCAGATGGGAAAAGAGATCGGCGGCGGTTTTCCACGCCACCTGCTCTTTCTGCGCAGGCGTCAGATCGGCGGGCAACAGCGCATGGTCGTAGGGGTCATCCTTGAAGATCGGGTAATCCGAGCCCAGCATGATGCGATCCGCACCCAGCACCTTGACCGCCGCCTCTAACGCGCGCGGGCCCAGTGAGGCGCAATCATACCAAAGGCGGCGCAGGCGCTCTGTCGGAAAGGGTGCGTCCGGATTGCGGTGGCGTGCGATGCTTTCGATGCGTTCCAGAATAAAGGGCAGGGTGCCGCCGAGATTGACGATCTGTACCGTGAGGCGAGGGTAATATTCTAGCATATCAGATAGAATCACAGT
>CALGTJ010000816.1 GCA_937901435.1 uncultured Rhodobacter sp.
AATTTGCGATCCGGTTCAATCGGGGTACTACAATCCTGAACGCGCCGCCCTTGCGCGACGCCACGTCCATGACGTCCTCGGCGGGCAAACGCCACGCGTCCGCAAACCAGGGCAACACGCCAAGCGACGCCCATCCCGTGCGCTGTACGATTTCGTGCAAGCCATCGTCAAAAAGTGTGACGTCACCGCGAAACTTGTTGATAAGAAAAGCAGAAATCCGATCTCTGTCATGTTTGGGCAGGACCGCGTGAGTGCCCACCAATTGTGCGATCACTCCGCCCCGATCAATATCCCCGATCAGTACGACCGGGACATCCGCCGCTTCGGCAAAGCCCATGTTGGCGATGTCCCCCGCGCGCAAATTGATTTCGGCCGGGCTGCCTGCTCCTTCGATCAAGACGAGATCGGCCTTTGCGGCAAGCCGATGAAAGCTTTGCAGGACATGCGGCATCAGTTGCGCCTTCATCCGTCCATATTCACGGGCTTTGAGGGTGGCAAAGCGTTGACCTTGCACGATAATCTGTGCCCCTACATCAGTTTCAGGTTTCAGAAGAACCGGGTTCATGTCTACAATCGGATCCCGATGACAGGCGCGCGCCTGCAAGGCCTGCGCGCGCCCGATCTCGCCGCCATCGACGGTGACGGCCGCGTTGTTGGACATGTTTTGAGGCTTGAAAGGCGCCACTGACAGCGCGCGCAGATGGCAGGCCCGCGCCAAACCGGCCACGACCATGGATTTCCCGACGTTGGATCCAGCGCCCTGGATCATGATTGCCTTGGCCATATGCGCCTCCGTGCTACGTCCTTGGCAATAACGGGCTGAGGCCCAAGGGGGAAGTCCTGTGAACACACCTGCCCATTTGATTTTCGCCGCGACGGCATTTGGCAAGCCAGACTCGCGAAAGGTGACATGGTGCGCGGTCTTGGGCGGCTTTCTGCCGGATCTCTCGCTGTATCTGATGGCAGGGGTCTCGCTGTTTTTACTGGGGATTTCCCCGCAAAGGGTGTTTGGGCACCTGTATTACTCTGACGCGTGGCAGCAGGTGTTTGCCATCGACAACAGCTTTGTGCTTTGGGGGATTGGATGTGGCATCGCGATCTGGCGCAAGATCGATTGGGCGGTCGCGCTGACGGGGGCCGCGTTGTTGCATCTGGCGCTGGATTTTCCGTTGCACAATCATGATGCGCGTCTGCATTTTTGGCCGCTCAGCGATTGGAAATTCATCAGCCCGCTGAGTTATTGGGACCATGCACGCCATGGCCGTGTGGTCGGGGCGATCGAGATGGCGCTTGTGGCTGGGTTGAGCGTGCTGCTGTTGCGGCGGTTCAAGGATCTGTGGTTGCGCATCGCGTTTTCTGCCTTGGCTCTGCTACAGCTTGGACCCTATGTGATTTGGCGGGTGCTGCTGTGATCCGGTCTGCAAGCCACCACCAAAATTAAAAACGCGCCCCGGATGAGGCGCGCTTTTTACTGACATCAGCAGGTTGATCTTAAGCGGCTTCAGCCTGCAGTGCTGCGTTACGACGTTCGCTTTCTTCACGAGACAGTGCGACAGATGTGCGCACGCCTTTGGAGACGAAGTCCATCAAACCGGAAACGACCCGCTCGTTTGGGTCGATCCCTGCGCAGGACAGAACTTCGCGACCATCGCGAGAGCGGGCCCAGCGGGCGATCTGTTCTGGACCGTTCCCATATTTTTTGTCATCAGCAATGGCATCATCCAAGGCTGCAAGAACAACAGCCGCAAATAGTTTGCGCGCCCGCTGGCCTTGTTCGTAGTTGAATGCAGTGCCGTCGACGAAATCACTCATTTCGCGTCCTTTTTCTTGCTCTTGTACTTTTTTGGCGTTCGGGGAATATGACTGTTTATAAGCGATTCGGTATTTCCCATTTGGAATGTCTGCTATGCGTCTGGTGCATGGCTCTTTCCCCTTGAACACCGTATCTAGTCTACTTGCCACCCAAACCCTACGAAGATATAGGGTGCTTCACGTTCTCATCAACCTTTTGCCATGGTTTTGTCACAATGCCGAAGATCAACGGAAACGAGATTCGTCCAGGAAACGTGCTTGAGCACAACGGAGGCCTCTGGGCCGCCGTCAAGGTGGATCACGTCAAACCG
>CALGTJ010000817.1 GCA_937901435.1 uncultured Rhodobacter sp.
CCCGTTATCAGGCAAGATGCTTTATGGACCGTTGGTTAACACATTGAAAACCGGTATCGCGGCCACGATACTCGCATTGCTTACCGGGGGCATACTCGCTTGGTGTGTTGTGCGTTCGGACATGCCAGGCAAGCGCTGGCTTCAGCCGATCCTGACGCTTCCCTACATCGTTCCATCATTTGCCATTGCATTGGCTTGGGAGGCTGTATTTCGTAGCCCCAAGGTAGGAGGACAGCCGGGTGTTTATGAAGCGCTATTGGGTGTCGCACCGCCCGAGTGGCTTTCCTATGGTGCCTTCCCGATTTCAGTAACACTTGCGATTCACTATTTCCCGTTTGCCTATCTTCTTGTAGCGGGTGCTTTGGCGACAATCGATTCGCAGATGGAAGAGGGCGCATTGATCTCAGGCGCTAGCCGTCTGATGACATTGCGCCGGATCACGTTCCCGGTTGTTGCACCTGCCTTCGTAGCCGCGCTTATTCTAACATTTGGCAAAACCATCGGCCAGTTTGCACTGCCCTTTCTACTTGGGGCTCCTACGCAGTTTCATACCGTCGCGACAATGGTTTACGCCAATCTCACTTTGGGGTTAGATTCACTGGCTTTCGTACTTGCAATCGTGTTGATCGTTATGTCCCTTTTGTCGATCTGGCTGTCCAATCGTTTTGTGGGAAATAAATCGCGCCGGTTTGAAACAATCAGCGGCAAAGGATTCCGTAGCCGAGTTATCGCTTTGGGCGGATGGCGCTGGCCTGTCTTTGCAGGGGTTGTATTCTTTGCGTTTATGGTAGGAATTCTGCCCTTGATTTTGTTAGGGGTGCAGTCGGTGATGCTGATCGATGGATTCTATGGCCTTGATAACATCACAAGCCATTTCTGGCTGGGCAAGTCGGATCCAGAGATTGCCTTTGGCGAACCGGGCGTGCTGCACAATCAAATCATTTTGGGCGCAACCTGGAACACACTCAAATTGGCTTTCATATCGGCTATCATAGCATCGGTGATCGGGCTGATAATCGCCTATATCACCGTTCGCCGCGCACATAATCCATTGGCACGCGCGCTGGATCAGATATCGTTCATTCCGTTTTTGTTCCCGACAATTGCCTTTGGTGCAATGTACCTGACGCTTTTTGCCGAACCCGTCGGACCAATCCCCGCACTTTATGGAACATTCACCCTTCTGGTACTGATCTCGGTGGTTAGCCGTTTGCCTTACTCAGTGAAAACCGGTGTAACCGCCATCACGCAGATTGGTCAGGAACTGGAAGAAGCCGCAGAGTTAGCCGGGGCAAGTTGGACCATGCGGTTCCGCCGCATCATCATGCCACTGGCAAGCTCGGGCGTACTTTCAGGGATGATGGTGAGCTTTGTGGGCGTTATGCGAGAGTTGTCGCTAATCATCCTGCTGATCACTCCATCTACACGGGTCTTGATGACAGTAGGCTTTGGCTATGCCGAAGAAGGGCTTGCCCAGCTATCGAATGCACTCGTGCTGATCGTGGCCGTTCTAACGATCATCGGCGAATTAATTCTGATGTGGATCGGAAAGGGCAAGATGGCCCGTCTACGCGAAAAACAATCCTGAAGAGGCGCAGTTTCAAATGTCGAAAATCTACGTTCATAACCTCTCCAAACGATACGGCTCGGCGACAGCGCTGGACAATGTCTCACTCGAAATAGAAAGCGGCGAGTTTCTGGTTTTGCTTGGGCCTTCTGGCTGCGGGAAAACAACCTTGCTGCGCTGTTTGGCCGGTCTCGAAACGCCGGACGAAGGCGAGATCATAATGGGTAATCGAGTAGTGTTCTCGTCCAAGAAAAACATCATGGTTCCGCCCGGCAAACGTAATCTGGGCATGGTGTTCCAAAGTTACGCCCTGTGGCCGCACATGAGTGTTCGCGATAACGTCAAGTTCGGTCTCGATGTTCTAAAAACACCTAAACCCGTTGCGGAAGAGAGGCTTGATGAGGTTCTATCCGATGTGGGTCTGGGGCATCTGGATAAAAGATATCCTTCGGAACTTTCCGGCGGACAGCAGCAGCGCGTTGCATTGGCCCGACTGCTTGCTACTCAGCCACCAATTTTTCTTATGGATGAGCCGTTGTCGAACCTTGATGCACGCCTTCGCATGGATATGCGCGTCGAACTAAAGCGCTTTCAGTCCAAAGCCCAAGCCACCACGGTTTATGTGACCCACGACCAGACTGAGGCTATGACCATGTCAACTCGGGTAGTTGTCATGAGAGATGGATCGATTCAGCAGGTGTCTCCGCCTGATCAGTTGTACCGTCAGCCCCAAAATACATTCGTTGCGGATTTTGTGGGGATGCCCCGTATCAATCTGGTCAAATTAAGCGCTGAAACTGAGCATGGAAGTATTTTCACCAACGGTGATGTTCGCGTCGATGTCGGGTGGAATTCAAAATGCTCGGAAATTGTTATCGGTGCAAGACCCGAAGACATCATGATTTCAGACGAAAAGTCGGCAGGTGCGGAACATTATGAAATCACTGCAGTTCTGCCAAAT
>CALGTJ010000818.1 GCA_937901435.1 uncultured Rhodobacter sp.
CAAAGCAAGGGCCGAAAGCCCGAAAACACGTCTTTTCATGTAATCCTCCCAGATCTTATGAGGCCCTTTGCGGACCGAAACCCTTGTGAGCAAGAGCTTGATTGCAGACGGACAGCCCGCCTTGGCGTTACAGTAGCGTCCGTTTCTCATAACAATCAAATATCTATAATTGCGATTTGCATACCGCTTACGATATGCGTGCCCGATGCAAGGGATTCTAAACCGCCTTCAATGGCGGCATCTTCGGTTGATCCACGTGATAGGGGCGCATGGGCAGTTGTCGCGCGCCGCGCAACGTCTATCGATCACCCAACCCGCCGCCTCGCGGATGCTGGGCGAAATCGAGACAGAGCTGGGTCATGCCTTGTTTGACCGCACGCCCAAAGGCATGACCGCCACCCCCATCGGTGAGGTTCTGATCCGACACGCGGGCACGCTGTTGCAGGGGCTTGCGGCGACCGTGGACGAGGTCAGCGCCTTTGGCGCGGGCAAGACCGGATCGGTGCGCGTCGGCTCTGTCACCGGGGCGGCAGTGGCCTATCTCGTTCCGGCTGTTCAGGTTCTCAAACGCGAGGCGATCGGGGCGGATGTGCATATCCACGTCGGCCCAAGCTCTGCGCTGATTGATGGGCTGATGTCGGGCGAGTTTGACTATATCCTGTCCCGAATGCCGCCCGACCGTGACCTTCGCGAGTTGGATATCTTGCGCGGTCGGGTCGAAACGATTGAGTTCCTGATCCGACCGGGCCATCCTTTGCTGGATCTGAATACGCCGACATTACAAGACCTTACAGGCTATGGCTGGGTCATTCAGGCCAGCGGAACACCGATGCGCCAAGCAGTCGAAGAAAGCTTTGTGACCCATAACGTCCCCCTGCCCGAAGAGATCGTGAACACGGCCTCGCTGCTGGTGATGATCGCCTATTTGCAGACCTCTGATTGCATCGCCCCGGTTTCCAGCGAGGTGGCGGATCTGCTGCGCACGACCCAGGCAGGCGGCGTGCGCACCGTCAAAACCCGGCAATCCCTTATCGTCACGCCCTATCACCTGATCCAGAAACGCAACACGATGATAAGCCCGCTGGCCGAACGTTTGCGCGACCTTGTGATCGCCGCTTTGTCGCAGGCACCGCCATAACGCCGTGAAAACCGCGTGAATCCCGGACAAAACACGCAAATCCTCTGCAAAACTCAGGGAAACCGCGTAGCTTGCAAGGGCAGACCAGAGGGAGGCACAGCGCATGGCGTGGAAAAAGGCAGAGTTGGACCCGCAGACCGCGGCGTTCTTAACACAAGAGGCCCTGTTAGCCGCAGAACATGCGCCAACGGGGTTTCATCTGGCCTTTGTCCGTCTGGCCTATGGAACCCTTGCCGAGGCGAGGGATTTTGTCGATTTCATTGCGCATCAAATGACGCTGGACCCAGCCCAAACCGGGCTATGGATGCGGAGGGCAGAACAGGATTTGCTCGTAGAACGGCTTGAAATGGCATTACAATCGGGGGCGCAGACCGGCGTGATCTCTGCTCTGCTTTATCTGCGCGATCTCGTGACACACCCGCTGCGCGACCATTTTCCGGGTATGGTTATAACTGGCAAAGCGGCCCCGCAACCGCACAATATGACGCCCCGTCTCGGCATCATCGACGACGGCCTCCCCTACCTGAACCGGCGTTTTCGCCGGCAAGACGGGCAGACCCAAACCAGCCGCATCGCAGCCCTTTGGATGCAAAAGCCCGGGCTGGGTGCAATCTGTGGGCGGGTGATCGAACGCGATGAAATCTCTGCCAGCTTCACCGCTGATCTGGACGAAGCCAACCAGTATCGCGCCGATCATATAGGCCTCGGCGCGGCCCCTTGGCATCGCCGCGCAAGCGAGCATCGTGTCACGCATGGCGCGCTGGTGATGGATCTGGCGGCCGGGGCCGAGCCTGACGACACCCGCGATCCGATGCGTGCGGTCGATATATTCGCCGTGCAACTGGCCACACAAAGCGTCAAGGACAGCTCTGGTCGCCGCCTGCGCGAGGCTATTCTGCGCGGCCTGCGTTGGATCACCCGCCGCGCGCTCGAAGAGCAGACACACCGCCCCTTGGTGATCAATATAAGCCTTGGCGCGATGGACGGCCCGCGCGTCTCGGTCGCGGGATACGCCAAGCTGATCGAGCAAGAGACCAAGGATTACAAGGCCTTGTCGGGCCACGACTTGACCGTCACCGCCGCCTTTGGCAATGCCCATCGCAACCGTCAGGTCGCCACCGCCAAACCCGATGGCACGTTAACGGACGCCGCCCCAGCCGAAATCACATGGCGCATCCTGCCCGAAGACCGCACCGAAAGCCTGCTTCAGATCCGCCTGATCGCCCCCACAGATCGGCTGGAAGGTCGTTTGGCAGATCGGCAATTGAAAGAGATGCACATCCAGATCGAAGCGCCGGGCAAACCCGCAAGTCAATGGATGAAGGTCAAAGATGGCCTCTGTCGGATTTCGCCCGATGGATCGACCCGCTATTGGTGCGCGCTGACATCACGGGACGAGACCTCTGTCAGCATGATCGCCGCAGTCGTCGTCGCCCCCACAGCCCGGCCAACAGAGCCGGACGTGACAGGCACCCCCCCACATATAGCGTCCCTTGCCCCTGCTGGCGGCTATATCATCCGGGTGCGCAACAGCGGCGCGCCGGTCGAGTGGGCGCTACAGATCCAGCGCGACGATACGCCGGCGGGCTTTGCCGCGCATGGGCGTCAGTCCTATTTCGACCACAAGGACGCCTATGGCTGGGATCTGGAGACCCGCGATTGGACCGATCCAAGCGCCTCTGCGATCACCCGGTAGGGCAGCTATAGCGACCTCTGCGCCGAAACCGCGCCCGCAATCAAGACAGTCGGGGCCGCGTTCCAGCCGTTTGGCGCCCCCGCCGCGATCCCGTCCCGCTATTCCAGCGCGGGGACAGACCTGCGCGTGATCGGCCCGACCCAAGGCCCAGAGCACTCTGTGATCGTGGATCGCTCGCACTTTGCCCCCGGTTTTCGCGCCTCCGGTGTGCTAAGCGGCAGTTTCGCCCGCCTCAGCGGCACCAGCGCCGCCGCTCCTATCTTGGCGCGCCAATTACTGCTGCAGTCCGCCGCCTTGGGAGTGACCGGGCCGCAAGACAACCGCCTCGGACCACTTGTGCCAAATGCCAAGGCGTTTACCCGCAGCTAAGCCCGCGCGCCACGCGACTAATTACACAATAACAAAAACTTACGCCCATTCTGCCGTGACCTTACCCCAGATTTCTGGCAGCATGGAATTGGGCACAGGCGCGGCGATGGTAAGTGGCACCGCGCCGCGCGTGATCCCACCCAGTGATGCCTCTGTGCCAGCCGCAGTTGGGGCTACATTTGGCGCCACAGTCGGGACCAGGTTCGATAAAAGCGCACAAAAGCTGTCGATGTCGAAATCCCCATGCCATGCACTGGCCGGATCACACCAAACGGTGCCATCCAAAGACAAGGGCAGAACCGTCCCCGCCCCATCCAGATGCGCCACAAACGCCTGCCCCAGAGCGACCCCAAGCAAGGCACCCGCCGCACTGTCGACCGGATAATGCACCCCGGCCACCGTGCGGTTCTGCGCGATGCGCGCCGCTACCCGGTACAGGGCCCGCGCGCCGGAATTGGCCGTCAGATCCGGAAATGCCCCCGTCGCCAGACGTTGCAGGATCGCCGCGATCAGAAAGCTTTCGACCGCATGGGCACTTGGAAACGCACCATGCCCCGGCGTTGCGATCGGGGGATGCACCTTTGGCGCAAGGTCGTGCGGGCGCGGGGAAGAAAAGTGATGTTTGATCGGATAGGTAACCAGGCGCGAGACGGTTCTTGCCGCATCGATAAACCCTAGTGTCCAGCGTTTGGCGACAGGGTGCAGTGGCGTCATTCCTGCAAAGAAAGGCATAATATCATCGACCTGCACAAGGATCTCTGCCATGCGATCCGCTCGCAGATCGCCCCATGTGCGCACATGGGTCAGTTGCGATTTGAACGCATTGAGGCTGGGCGGCCGGATGGTCAGCAGCGGCGAAAACTCTGTCTTTTCGGCTGTCGCAACACTGGCAAATTTTGCAATCGCCCCGCCGTTCTGACCCGGAACCGACAAGACCAAGCGGGTAAGATCATGGTGGATAACGGCGTCGCGCGGCAAAGCATCAAGTTTGTCAAAGCTCGACCAATCACCGGATGGGCTGGGCACGTCTCCTGCAGGTGTCGGGGGCGTTGCCGCAGATCCGTCCCAATATCCACTTATGCCTTCGGCGGTGCTTGCAAGTGCTGCGGCCAACAACGGAGACGTACCAGTTCCACCAGCGGAATGGGGCCCGTGCGGGCCATGCGGGCCGTGTGGTCCGTGTGGTCCGTGCGGCCCGTGTGGGCCCAAAATTGTGTTCAGACTCATCTTTCGCGTTCCCCTCGTCTTTCTCCTGCTCTGGACCCCAACGCCACAACGCCGGGTACGCCCAAGACAAACGGCACTTTTGCACAAAAATTAACACTCTTCGCGTGAAAAGAGCGCAAAAATAGAGAACGCAACAGGCCGTCAGAAATACTATTTTGCAATTGTTTGAAATTGAGAGAAGATAAGGCGCTAACGTGGGGTGGGGACTTTTCGTGGCCAAGATACGAATACAACTGACCGGCCAGTTTCAAGTGCTGGCAGGCGATGGGACGGATATCACGCCGGGCAGCGCCAAAAGTCGTGGCCTGTTGTGTATTCTTTGTCTGTCCCCCCGCCTGGTGCGCAGCCGTCGCTGGATCGAGGGACTGCTTTGGTCTGACCGGGGCGAAAAGCAGGCCCAGGAAAGCCTGCGAACGGAACTGTCCAAAATGCGCCGTGCGTTCGGAGCGTCCAAAGACGTGCTGGGCGCCGATAACATGAACATCAGTCTGGATCGCAGCCGTGTGGCGGTCGACATTCTGGATGAACCCTACCGGGCGGCGATGGCCCTGCGCGAAGGCGATGAACTGTTCGAGGGCGTTCTGGCGCGCAGCCCCGGTTTCGACGAGTGGCTGCGCGGCACCACGCTTGAGCAGACCGAACGCCTGCTGAACGTCGCAGAGCCTCGGCCAGCGCCCGTGTTTATTGTTTCTGCCGAAGCGATTTCGCCAAAAGACGCACCGGCCAGAGTGCTGGCAGAGTCGCTGGCGAGTTCGATCGAGCAGAAAATCGGCGAATACACCAATGTAAATGTCATTGCGCCGGACGTGGTTCAGATGCAAATTGCGACCGGGCAACGGGGCCTGCGCCTGACAATCCGTACGGCAATGGGCTCTGGTGGCAAGGCGGATGTGTTTATCAGAATGGACCGGCTGGAGGACGCGCGGCGTCTGGATATCCTGCGCCACTCGGTGCCCGCCGAAAGAAGCGGTTTCTTTGACCGCGAAATCGCTGATGCGGTCTCGTATGAAGCGGTGCAGGTTGTTTTGGCGGCGCTGCATTCGACGAACACCCCCGCAACAGAGGCCGATCGCGCTGACGCTTGGGTCACAGAGGCGGCCGAGGACATCATGTCCGCCGTTCCCTCGCGGCTGGTGCGGGGCAAATCCTTGCTGGATCGCGTCCAACTGATCGAAGAAGAAAACCCGCGCGCCTTGGCCTGGCGGGCGATGTTGGCGATGACCATGCGCAACGAACGTGTGCTGAAAGACCAATGGCTGTGTGACGAAGAGGTCGCCTATCTACAGCGCCGGGCCTTTGAACTTGCGCCGCGCAATGGAATGGTGATGGGGTTGGCAGCCTCAGTGCAAGCTATGGCACCGGTGACATGGCCTTTGCCCGCGCGACCTCTGATATGGCATTGCGGCGCAGTCAGTCGGACCCTTACGCGATCATGGCAAACGCGGTTTTATCCTTGCGTGATAACCGCTTGGACGATGCGGTGGCAAAGGCGATGCGGGCGCGCAGGATCGCTTTATCTTCGTCGCATCTGCACTGGTGGGAAATGGCTGTCGCCCTTACAAAGATCGCCGCTGGCGATACCGCCTCTGCGCGCGCGCATGTGGAAAGCGCCTTTGCGCTCGCCCCGGAATTTCGTGCGGCGGGTCGCCATCTGTATGCGCTGAACCTGCACGCGCGCGATGAACAGGCCATCGAGATTTCCGAACGGCTTATGCGGGCACTCGAGCCTGATTTCAGCTTGGATCGGATGCGCGACGACCAGACCTACCCCGCTTCGACGATCCGCCGGTCGGGGCTTTTGAATGTGGGGTAACAGTCCGTTGCGCGGGATGTGGTTCTAGGTCAACGCCTCGCGCAAATCCGTGAGGCTGGTGATTTTGCGCCCATCGGGCAAAAGACCCTCTGCCGGACTCCACTCTTTTCGTGCCGCAGTGCCCTGATGCCAATAGGACCAGTCATCGACCACCAAAAGGCCGAGTAACGTATTTGCCACCAAAGCGCTGCCCAAGGGGCCAAGGGTTTCACCTTTTCCCAGGATTTCGGCCTCTTTGTGGATATAGAACCAAAGCGGCGTGTCCTGCACAAAGCCCGCGTGGTCCAGCGCCGCGCCTGTGCGCCCGGATGTCAATTGAGCAACCGACAGAGATTGCAGGGGCAATCCGGTGGTTTGCGCAATTTCGGCAAGGCAGGATTGCGCAGATGGCAGGTTCAGGTGATGACTGGTGCGCATGGCATCTGTGGCAGCCCCGGCCTCCAGCACCCGAAATGCAGCTGCCGAGAATTCCAGCGGAATAGGCAAGTGCCCCTTGGGATCGACCGGCACAGCGCTGGCCATTTGGCGATACAGCGGGGCCTCGTCCGCGATCACCTGATCAAGCGTCTCAGCATGACAAATCTGGCGCAAAAAGACATTCACCACCAACCACTGATACTGCCAGCGCACATGATCCCGGGCGCGGTCAAACAATGCGTCACTGCCGCGCGCACCCAAGGCATGTTCACCGTAAGTCCCTGCAATCGCGTTGTGAAACTGCAAAAGCGTTCGGTGCATAGCGGCGACAGATTGCGCCTCTTGCGGCTCGCCCCCCAAGCCAAGCGGACAGTGCCCGCCGGGCCTGTGCAACGTGCCATTTGCATCCATGTGAAAGAATAAATCGCGGATATCGTCACAGGTCTGTGCTGCCTGCGGCGACGCGGTGGCCATCGCGAAAGGCTCGCATTGTCCCTCGGCCTGCTCGGTCAAAGTCATAAATCGCGTGTCCAGCAGTTTGGTTTTGTCCTTTGGATCCCGCAAAAGAGCAGTCAGCTTGCGGCCATAATTGCCCTGCTTGAGGCAGCCTGCATAGACCGTGTCCAGATCCATCGCGCCGCTGCGGGTATTGGCCATGCCGTGGATGACGTCGCAGCGGGCCATGGGGTTCGGTCCGCTCGGCGCGGTTTGCATCGCACCCAGACCCACGTCACCGGAAATGTCCTGAGCGATGAATTGTGCCAAAGTCGCCGTCTCTGCCGACAGGTCCAGCGCCACACTGTCACGCACCGATTGCGCAAGGCGATCAAGACGCCGCAACGTCGTGCGATCATGGGCCATTTCCGGGCTGTTGGGAAAATAATAGTGATAGCCCTGTCCTGCGTCGGGTGTGGTTTCGTCATAGAGCGGCAGAAGACTGGTCAAATTCGCCTTGGTAAAGATCATGGTCATCCCCCTTGCAAGCACCGCGACGCCGAAGGCAGGTGCCAGATTCTCACACCGCGCAACGACCGCTGCGACAGAGAACCTTTGTTTCATTACAAAAAAGCTAATGGGATTCGGATCTCGTGACTGTGAAGCTGTTCACAGCCAGAAAAAAATCCTAAAAATTAGAAAGAATATCAAGACCTGCCCCTCCAAAACAAAGGCGGTTTTTCCTTATGGATCGGTCACCGCCACAGGTCTTCGGGGACAGGTGCCGCATCGGCCGGATGGGTGGGATTCACACCCGCCATAATGTGTAATTGTTCCGCGAATATGCCACCACCAAGGTCGTCAAGGCAAACCCCTTGCCGGGCTTTGGCGTCAAGACAAATGGATAGGATTGTTTCTCGTCATAGCGCGTGAAAAACTCGATCCGGTTTTCGCTGAACCGACGCGCAAAACCAATGGTGTAAGGGTGCGAGCCGTCATAAGTCACCGGAAAACCTGTTTGGCGACAGAGACCATCACGTCACCGGAAGCGGGCAGATCGGCGCCCGGTATCAAGGTGCTGATGGTGCCAAAGCGCAGCCCAAGACGAAAGCCTTTTTCAAAGATGCACCCGGTCGGCTGCCGGTTCAAATCAATGCCGCCGAGGCTGGACATTGGGGCGTTTTGACACTGCTTTATCGCTGTCATTTCTGGCTTTGCCATCCTCCCGCCAGCATCCTTTTTCAAGGAATGGCAAGGACTGAAACGTGGCGTCAAATTTTACAGACAATTTATTGAAATTTCGGTCAGTATTGTCTGCGAACCCGGAAACAGCCCCCGATACCCGAGGCCAAAGACCTATTGCCGGATCAGGCGAATCACGGATTTTCCATCCTTGGGGCCGATGATGCTATGCACGCCAAAGCGCAATGATCCGTCGGGGTTCAACAGAAATTCCATCTTGATCGAATCCTCTCCGGCCACGCCATCCATCACCAGATGCTTTTCTGTCGGCTGCCCGCTTATCCCGTCGATCTTGGTCTTGTTGGCCGGTGCACCCGGTGCGGCCTTTGCGGTGATGATGCCATCCTGTGCGCGGATCAGGTCCAGCGCGACCTTTTGCGCGCCCAGCCCAGAGGCAAAGCGCCCGTTCAACGTGACCTTGTCCGCCTCTCCGGTGATATCGATCTTACAGCGCATTTTCGCGCTCGACATATTCTCGGCATAGGTGCCCTGCCCGCTCCATTTGCCAACCATCGCCTCCAGAGGAAACTCTGCCAGCGCAGCAGTCGGCACAAGCATCAGCACAGCGCAGAATAGCGTTTTCATTTTTTGCTTCCCCATAAGAGCAGGGCCGGAAACAGAAACAGGTCTGCAATCAATGCCACTGCCATCGCTCCGCCCACAAGTTGACCAAAGACCGCAACACTGGGCAATTGGCTGAACATGGTCATCGCAAACCCTGCCAGAAGGATCAAGCTGGTGGTGGACACGGGTGGCACAGTTTCGCCGAGTGCGTCGGCCATGGCCTCATCCGTCAAGGCGCCATGGTCCTTTTGGGACAGCCTGAGACGGTTCAGAAGGTGGATCGTCTCATCCACCGCAATCCCAAAGGCAATCGTCAACGCAATTGCGCCGGTGATGGACAGGGGCAGCCCCCAAAGGATCAGCCACATTTCCACAGCAAGGATGGGGATCAGATTGGGCACCAGCGACAGCATGGCAAACCGCAGGGATTTCATCAGGATCGCCGCCAGCAGCGTCACCAGCCCCACCGCGATATAAAAGGCAAAGCGCAGTTCTGCGACCACATTCGGCAATTCGATGCTGGCCATATGGGTATAGCTGGTCACGGTGGTCACATCCGCCAGCCCCGCCTCTTGCAGTTTGGCCTCGACGCTGTCCGCATTGGCCTGATTGCCCTGCCAGTCCACATTCAGCCGGGATGGTACCGGCAGGGCGAACCCGGTGCCATCCGTGCCAAAGACCCGCTGCGCCAGAGCGTTTTCATAATCGGTGACCTCGACGCGGCCCCAATCCACCGTTGGCCTCTGATAGACTGCTGCACTGACTGCAACCAGCCGGGCGCGGTCCGCGTCCGACAGTCCGGGCGCAGGGTCGACCGCGTCGACAACCACGAAAAGCTGGTCACTGCCGGGCAAGGCCCTGTCCAACTGGTCCAGCGTCTCGCGAAAATCAGAGCCGCGCGGCACGTGATCCATCAGGTTGAACCCGGTCACCGTGTAGCGCTGGGTCACCAACAACCCACAAAGCAGCCCCAAGGTGATCAGCGACACCGCACGGCGTTATTTGATCAGCGAGATCGACCAGCGGATCATCGCCACAAATCCAACCGGATCGCGCCCGCCCATCCCGCGTTTCAACAGGAACAGGCTGGCCAGTGGCACACAGACCGCCACTGCAATCAGGGTCAGCCCCATTCCCACAGGCCCCACAATCGCAAGACCATGCAACGTCGGCGATCCGACAAAAAACAACACGCCAAAGGCCATAGCCGTGGTGATCGAGGCCAGCAGGATCGCCGGAAACGTCTCTTGCAGACCCACACCAATGGCCGTGCGCATCGGCTGTTTCCGGGCGGCACGGATGATTGCATGATAGACATGCACCCCGTCCGCAATCGCCAGAACGATCAGCACCGTGGTGACAATCGCCAACAAGGGATCCATCGGAATCCCCGAAAGCGCCACAAACCCAAAGGTCCAACTTAGCCCGATAATCGGCGACAGGCAGCAGATCAGCGCCGCGCGCCAAGAGCGGAAAATCACAAAGGCGATGGCCAGATACAGGAGAATGCACATTGGGGCCAGAAACAATTGGTCCGCAATCAAGGCAGAACTGATCGCCCGTTGCAGCGCCACCAATCCGACAGGCGTGGCCGTCAGCAAGGGATCAGCCAAGTCCAGCGCGTCATTCAGCGCCGCAAGCCGCAGGCCCGCCGGCATTTCCAGATCCGGGATCACATTGATCAACGTGGCGCTGCGATCCTTCGCAATCGCCTGCGCCGCCAGTTCTGACCGGTCCGACAAAAGATCCAACCGATCTGCCGGACTCAGCGCCGCCAAATCTTCGCGCGCCAGAAAACTAAGGGCCAGACCATCGGGGTCGGGCGCAGAAAACACGCTCATCACACCCAGAACACCATCGGTCAGCTGCAACTCGATCACAAGCTCTTCCAGCGCCGCAAAGGTCGCCGGATCACCCAGATCCTGCGCCTGCACGAACAGCACCTCATCCTTTGACGGCGAGGCGAACCGCGTCTCAAAGGCCGAAAAATCCTGATAAGCCTGTGACTTACCCTTGATGGCCCGCGCCACATCTCCGTCGACGGTCAAAAACAACGCCGTGACGACCCAAGAGGCGACCGTCACCAGAAACACCAGCAACGCCACGAACCTCGGGCGTCGCAATATAAAAGCGATCACGCGATACCGACCTTACAGGGTTCAACCCCGTTTTTTCTCATCTTTTCAATCATCGAGCGAGTTAGCCCAGCCTGTCACCCAAGTGCAATTGCAAACTATGTCGCGGCCTTCTGTGTTTCCCAGCCGCCACGAGGCCGTCACAAAGACCTGCCTGACCTTCACACTGCGGCGCACCCCACACACCCAAGCGGCATGCCAGCCCCGATCTTAACCATTAGACATAAAAACTCTGTTAAACGCCGCGCGAGGGTCAGATTGTCGTCCCATGCCAGACATATCCCACTGGTTATCTGACCAGACTAGGCGATCCCTGCGGGCCACACGCACGGGCCTTCAAACCGGGCCACCCGGCCAGAACAGAGCAGAACAGTACAGAACAAAACACAGGAGAGTACCAATGGACGACCACGCCAAAGACCAAACCAAAGAGCATCAAAGCCCGATCGAACCCACCACACCAGCGCCAGCCAAAGAGCCCCAAACCCTCTCTGCCCCCGCAAAGACGGAACCCGCCAAGGACAAGCTCTATTCCGATTGGGCCATCCTCTAGCCCGGATTATTCACCACGGTCGGTTGGCGGCTGCGGTATGAGAG
>CALGTJ010000819.1 GCA_937901435.1 uncultured Rhodobacter sp.
ATCACTCTCATACCGCAGCCGCCAACCGACCGTGGTGAATAATCCGGGCTAAAGGTTTAGGGGTCTCGTTCACGGTCCCCACTTGACTCCCGGTCACTCGAACCCAGTATTTCCGAGTAAAACACTAGGAATGACAGGAGCGTTTGATGCAGTGTCCAATTGATGGAGCCCAACTGGTAATGGCCGACCGTAGCGGAGTCGAAATCGACTATTGCCCGCAATGCTGGGGCGTCTGGCTGGATCGAGGCGAGCTGGACAAGATCATCGAACGCAGCGTCCCCGCCGCCGCGCCGCAGGCCGCGCCTCGTGAATATGACCGCGAGCGGGATCGTGGCTATGACGAGCGCTCTTACAAGAAAAAGAAGCGCGGCGGCTTCCTCGAAGAACTGTTCGATTTTGATTGAAAGGGTGCGCCGGTCCTGCGCACCCTTTGCATAGCCTTTTAGTTATCAAAAGGCTGCGCGGTCGTGAACGCACCGGGCATACATGGGTTCAACACGTCGTTAAGCTCGGCTGGCGTTTGAACCCAAGTTGGGTTCGTGCAACCAGGCAGCTTCTTGACCTGCTGATAGACCTGCGCCTTTGGGGCGGGCTTGGTGATCGCCTTGGTCCGTTTGGCCGGGTCCGCCATGGCAGCGCCAGTGTTGATGAGGATGGTCAGGGCGGTTGCGGTAAAAATTGCTGTTTTCATAATTTTGGCTCCGGGATGTGTGTTTGGGTTAATGGCTCGACGGGATGTCGATGACCAAGACACAGCCCAAACCCCCAATGTCAGGCAATATCGCGGGGATGTTATTGGATGACAAAAGACAGTTTAAGACGCGAGACCGCGCCCTTGATATTTGACCCCAATGCCGTCGATGCATAGGGTCACGAAAACCAACAAAAGGGACAGGCAGATGTGGAAATGGGTCTTGGTCTTGGGCGTCGTGACACTTTCAGGATGCGGCGTTTCATTGATACCGTTGATTTGAATTGCTACCAGTGGGACAGCGAGCCGTGATCTCGCACGATCCAACCGTGTTCTTAGTGGAGTTTTTGAATTGAGAAAAATGTTGGTGTTCGCTCTTTTCTTCGGAGCGTCTGGGGCAAATGGGCAACCGGGATCCAGTACGCAATCAGGAACAGGGATTGACGTAAACACCTGCGATACGATCCATTCTGGTGGTCAACTACGCTATAAGAAAACTTACGCGTTTTATTTGAACTTCAACAACAATGGGAATGTGACCAAGTATCTGAACAAATTCGACGTTGATTATGCTCAACCCGATATAAAATTCGAAAAGAACGAAAACTCCAGGAACTGGTACTTCTTAGATGCCGGCGGAAGTTTTGAGTTTTCCAAAGAGGTAAAGGATCGTGGCTACGCAGTCGCGCCAAACTCGGTCATCCGCGCAATAGAGGTTGGTCGATACCCCGATTCAGAGAATTTTTGGAATTGGCGTGTGAAAAACAAGGGCAGAGGCGCTGCGGGAACGGAAAAAGATTTCGATTTCGCGCTAAAATACACTCTGTGGGTAGACACGACCGATACACCGAAGGATCAAACGGATGATGTGCAGGTCGTGTCATGCGTGTTTTATGGCGTTATCGACGAATAACGCAGCCACGACCGATCACAATAGCAGACATAGGGGCGCGGCTTTTACCGCTTTCCCCGCGCCCGTCCACCCCGCATCCCGCCACGCCCCAAAGTCGAGCGGCCCTTAGACGCGACTGCCGCCTCTGACGCCTTTTCGACCGCGTATTGCCGCGCCATGGGGTCGTCCGAGACGGCCAGATCGACCGCTTCCAGCCGTTTGACCTCGTCGCGCAGGCGGGCGGCTTCTTCGAATTCGAGGTTTTCTGCGGCTTTGCGCATGTCGGTGCGCAGACCTTCCAGCACGGTTTGCAGGTTGCCCCCGGCCATCGGATTGTCGATGCGCGCGGTGACGCGGGCCATGTCGGTGTCGCCCTTGTAGATCCCGGCCATGACGTCGTCGATGTTCTTCTTGACCGTCTGCGGCGTGATGCCGTGTTTGACGTTATAGGCGACCTGTTTTTCGCGGCGGCGGTTGGTTTCGCCAAGGGCGCGCTCCATACTGCCGGTGATGCGGTCAGCATACATGATGACGCGGCCTTCGGCGTTGCGCGCGGCGCGGCCGATCGTCTGGATCAGCGAGGTTTCAGAGCGCAGAAAACCCTCTTTATCCGCATCCAGAATGGCGACGAGGCCACATTCAGGAATATCCAACCCCTCGCGCAACAGGTTGATCCCGATCAGCACATCAAAGGCGCCAAGCCGCAAATCCCGCAGGATTTCAATGCGTTCCAGCGTGTCGATGTCGCTGTGCATATAGCGCACGCGGATGCCCTGTTCGTGCATGTATTCGGTTAGATCCTCGGCCATGCGTTTGGTCAGGGTCGTTGCAAGGGTGCGGTATCCGGCGGCGGCGACGCGGCGCACCTCGTCCAACAGATCGTCGACTTGCATCTCGACCGGGCGGATTTCGACCTGCGGGTCAATCAGACCGGTGGGGCGGATGACCTGTTCGGCAAAGACGCCCCCCGATTGTTCCAGTTCCCACGCAGAGGGGGTGGCCGAGACAAAGACCGACTGCGGGCGCATGGCGTCCCATTCCTCGAACTTCAGCGGTCGGTTATCCATGCAGGACGGCAGGCGAAAACCATGTTCGGCCAGCGTGAATTTACGCCGATAGTCGCCTTTGTACATGCCGCCGATCTGGGGCACGGAAACGTGGGATTCATCCGCAAAAACAATGGCATTGTCGGGGATGAATTCGAACAAAGTGGGCGGTGGTTCACCCGGAGCGCGCCCCGTCAGATAGCGCGAATAATTCTCGATCCCGTTGCAGACACCTGTGGCCTCCAACATCTCGAGGTCAAAATTCGTGCGCTGTTCCAGCCGCTGCGCCTCAAGCAATTTGCCCTCGTTCACCAGTTGATCCAGCCGCGTGCGCAGCTCTTGTTTGATGCTGATCATCGCCTGCGCCATGGTTGGTTTGGGCGTGACATAGTGGGAATTGGCATAGACGCGAATACGCTCAAAGGTGTCGGTCTTTTGCCCGGTCAGCGGATCAAATTCGGTGATCGCCTCTAGTTCCTCGCCAAAAAAGGACAGCCGCCATGCGCGGTCCTCAAGGTGGGCGGGAAAGATCTCCAGGCTATCGCCCCGCACCCGGAACGAGCCACGCGCAAAGGCCTGATCGTTGCGTTTGTATTGCTGTCCGACCAGATCGGCCATGACCTGCCGCTGGTCATAGGATTTGCCCACAAGCAGATCCTGCGTCATCGCGCCGTAAGTTTCGACAGAGCCGATGCCGTAGATACAGGACACCGAGGCCACGATGATCACATCGTCGCGTTCCAGCAGGGCACGCGTCGCAGAGTGGCGCATCCGGTCGATTTGTTCGTTAATCTGGCTTTCTTTTTCGATGTAAGTATCAGAGCGTGCCACATAGGCCTCTGGCTGGTAATAATCATAAAAGCTTACGAAATACTCAACGGCGTTGTCGGGAAAATAGCCTTTGAACTCGCTGTATAACTGGGCGGCCAGCGTCTTGTTCGGCGCAAGAATGATCGCCGGGCGCTGGGTCTGTTCGATCACCTTCGCCATGGTAAAGGTCTTGCCCGTGCCCGTCGCGCCCAAAAGAACTTGATTCTGCTCTCCATCCACGATGCCCTGAGCCAGTTCTTTGATCGCGGTCGGCTGGTCCCCTGCAGGGTCAAAGTCGGTGTGCATCACCAGACGAATACCGCCCTCCAGCTTTTCATGGGTACGCACGTTGGGGGATGACCGTTGCGCGATCTTGCGGGACATGATCGGTTCGGGCTGTTTCATGTCTGGCTGCTGTGATTCGGGCATCTCGGACACATGTGGTTCGGAAATCTTGGGTTTGGGCATGGCGATTCCTTCTTTACTCACAAGTTGGTCACTTTTTGTTCCTGTTCAAGCAGAACAGACCGGACTGCGTCATCTATTCTTTGGTTTTGCTCAGTTTGAGGCATAGTTTGGCAGAGATGGCCAGCCCGGCGGATGGTCTGCCTGCCTAGGACCTTTCAGGGCGAACCGCAAACTGTGACAGTTTTACAATCTAGGATTGAATTTGCGTGTTTTTATTCTTGCAACAGGGTTAACTCCCGCATAACGTGTATAGGCAAGCAGAGAACAGACCGCTGGCTGCATACGAACCCACCCCACCCCTCGCTCCTTCGTATGCAGTCAGCGGTCTAAATCGCTGCGTTTCAGTGGGCCGCGCTGAATTGACCGCTTGCGTCACAACCCGCGTTTCTGCGATACTCAACCTACCTTGGATCGTAACATAGCAGGAGTCCGCGAATGTCTGCGCGCATCTATCAGCCAGCTCGCACCGCCATGTCGTCGGGCACGGCAAAGACCAAGAACTGGGTCTTGGAATTCGCCAGCGATCAAGCCAGAGAAGTCGACCCTTTGATGGGCTGGACCAGCTCTGGCGACACACAGGCGCAGGTTCGATTGAGTTTTGACAGCAAAGAAGCTGCCTTGGACTACGCTAAGGACAAGGGCATCGAAGCGATTGTCAGCGAGCCAAAGCAACGCAAACCCAACATCCGACCCGGCGGCTACGGAGATAACTTTGCCACAGGCCGACGCGGTGCCTGGACCCATTGATCAAGGACGCGCCTCTACGGCGGAAGGGCCGATCATTTGCTCAAAGACAGGTGTGGGTACGCCCCATGACGCGCTTGCCCAACTTGGCCCAACCGTTTAAACGACCCACAGGGATGCTCCCTTAGCTCAGTTGGATAGAGCAGCCGACTTCTAATCGGCAGGTCGAGGGTTCGAATCCTTCAGGGAGCGCCACAAAACCATCTGTGCGTTTTGCCGAGGAAAGCAAAGGCAGCGCCTGTGCGATTTTAATCGCAAATGCAGGATTTGTAGATAGAGACGGGCCATAGTGGGACTTGTTTTATTGCTATGTGTTTCCTAAATAGGCAACATGCAACAGTGCTCCACATTCGGCCCCCACATCCGCGCCCTGCGCGAGGCCAAGGCAAAACGGGATCCTGCTTTTTCACTGCGCCAGTTGTCGGTACGGTGTGGGGTAACGCCCTCTTACTTGTCCAGGCTAGAGCGTGATGACGTGGCTCCGCCCGGAGAAGAGGTTTTGCGCCGGTTGGCGGGCGAGTTGGACCAGGATGTCGATGTCATGTTGGCCATGGGCGGCAAGATCTCGACCGATCTGCGCAAGGCGATACTGGCCCGCCCGCAATTGTTTGCTGATGTCATCCGAACTCTGCGCGACATGCCTCAAGAGGCTGTGCTGCGCCTTGTCCGCGAGGTCCGGGATGGCGACTGGTAGCCTATCAAACAGGAGAGACACCATGCCCACCCTCGAAAAAAACGCCCTCGTTTTCCGCTTTCCTAAGAGTGCCGGCAAGGCAAAATTCTCTGTCGATTTCCAACGCACGTTGCGCATTCCCGACAGCGATAAAGACTATCCTCTACCGCCGGGATTGGGGCGCTTTCCCCTGCGTCACGTTGAAGACTACCCCAACCTGCCCGCCCAGACACGGCAGCGGGGCGGCATTGTCTTGCCGGTCTGGCAGTCCGAGGCCATCTGGCTCAACTTCAATGGCGGATCACGGTCTAATCCGCCGTTTGCGATCAAGGTCGCGGCTGGCAAGATCAACGCGGTCACCGGGGAGCAGTGGAGCACACCGCTGAATCGCAATCCGCAGGACTACATGGTCTGGCCCGAACAGCCTTGGCTGGACGGGTTCGCCATCGCGCCCGGCGTGATCCGGCAATTTGTCGCCATGCCCCTTGGCGAGGGGTATTCCGTCGAGGAACAACTTACCGGCGAGGCGGAATGGGGTGGTTTACAAATCTCAGTGACACCAATGCGCAGGGAAGCATGGGAGAGGCGTCAGGAGTCGCTTTGGACGGGCTTGGAAGAAGTCTCATTTTGTTTTTTAGAGACCCCTATGGCGTCTGACGAAATGTCTCTTGGTGCCGGTGGCCGCATGCAACAGGTGATCGAGGAGGATCCTTATGATTTGGAAGACTGGGACATGCGAGCGACGCAACGGGTCTTTGTCACGCTTTGGCATGCGAGCCGGTGGAAAGACCTGACCGGCGAGGCGGCCCCCAATGCGGCACCCTCGGCGCAGGACTACGCCCGTTCCGGCCTGCCGTGGTATGCGCATTACGCAACCGACCAAAAGCCTTTGCCCGGAAGTGGCGCACTTGACAGCGTCCGTTCGGTCGCAGACCTCCACAAGGACAAAACCGGCGCCACCTTGCCCGGCTCACAGGACGTCACGCCGGGCCCCGTGGTTCACCTCGCCCCCGACCGCACCCCCGAACAAGAGACGCCGCGCGAGGTGAAGAGCGATGATTCTTGGTAAATGGAAACTGTCAGTCAATTGGTCATAGGTTCTATCCCTGCCAGTAGATCATTTTTTATATTTTTTCTAAATGTTATAGGTTTTTTGCAAATCCAATCCTGCAGCAAAAAATTCTCCAAAAGCACTGCTAAAGCATGACGACGGAAGTTTGAGATATTTCCGCGAAGGCTGGGGAACATCAGCCCGGAGTGATCGCGAATGGTTTGCGCCTCGGTCAAAATTTCTAAGGTGCGGGTGGACAAGGGAACCCGGTGGGGGCGATCCGTTTCCGGGGTGATGCGCTCGGCACCGCAGAGGTATTCCCGGTCATTGTCGAAAGCCATGCCGCCGGGGATGCGGTGTTTGTCAAAGAAGTTGTCCGCCGATTTCATGCAGCGTCTCTGATTTCG
>CALGTJ010000820.1 GCA_937901435.1 uncultured Rhodobacter sp.
TTCACCCGGAGATTACGCCGCCTTCAAATTTCCACCACCTTCGCGACACGACCCTCACCCCCCCTTAACGTTTATCTTCGGATTGATGAGATAGGCCTCCAAAGGCTTGCCACCGGTTTCCTGACGGCTAGCGCGCAGCCACCCATGTTCGATCAGAATTGCAATCGCCTCTGTAGCATTTTCACGTGATGTTAGGTTGGCCCAGCCGTTTCGATACACATCGCGTATTGTGAACCGGTCACACACTTTTGCTGTCTCTATCTTGTCTGCCAGCGACTTCGCAGAGAGATCACCACTATTCTTGGCGCTGGCGTAAACGCGGCGCGCATGAGCCCACAAATATGGGTGCCACTTTATGGCGCGACCGAGCGCCAGCTTGGTGATAGGCCCGGTTCCGCCGTCAATCAGATGAAACAGAAGCGCCAACGCCGGTATCAGACTGCGGTACTTCGCAAGGTGCGACTCCATCGCAGGATGCCGTTCCCCTGAGCGTAGCGCCAACTCCACTTTCTCACGCCATTTGTCGAAAGTTTCCTGCGCTTCATCTGTGAAGTGCAGCCAAGCAGGTGATTCAGGGTCTATTCCTCGCTTTGCACCGATTGCACTCGGATCAATCCCCCGAAGATTTCGGAAAACCTCCACAACCGCGTCTTCGGCAGCGATGTCAGGCTTCCGATCGATATTCTTCCATTCTTTGTTAAGGTCAGGCCAAACCACCATCTGAAACCGCTGCATCAAACCATCATCGCCAGCCCCACCATGGGTGGCCGCCCGGATGTAGTTTTGCAGCTTGCCGGGTTGAATCCCGCCAAACATGAGAATGTTCAAGGTTTTGATATGGTCACTACCACGGCCAACGCGATCGACCTGAAACGAATTTAAGCCGTTCCAACCCTCAAGATAAAACGCTCGATCTGCCTCGCGCCCCTCGGCACGCAGGTTTTCCATCCACCCAGTAAGTTCATCGCGCACGTTTATTATCCCACGCGGAGATGCCGCACAGAGCATCGCCAATTTTGGCGCCGTGGCATCATTGGTCACAAGGCGCTCCGGTTCTGGTTGAACCGGCGCTGCCGGCATCGCATCGGCGTTGACAGGGCTGCCTTTCTTTACCGCACTCTCGATCGACTTCCTTTCCACATCGTAGCGCAGTTTCTCGAGTTCGTGCTGTCGCAAACGTAATTCGTGTTCTTGAAGCATTTCCTTTTCGAGCGCGTACAATGGCTTAAGCGCCATTGAAATCACCGGCGACTTCATCATGCCCGGACGCGCCACAACGGCGCCCCAAAGCGTTGTGGGAACAAGCCACCCAATGTCACGAGCCTTGGGAGCAACAACAACCCGGTTCCCCAGTGCGGCTGCGCTAGCGACGATTAGCGGTGCGGCAATAAAATCCGCTGGGCACTGCATCCTCTCAGCGGCATCCTGAACGAACGCGCGGTATGCGTCGGGCAACAAACCAAAATTGAAAGGCGGGACATCTGGAAGACCAAATTCGATGGGCTTCGGGTCGGGCCATGTAGCAGGGTTTGTTTGCACCCCAATCGTTTGCCCCTCAAGTGGATCGACTTTGGCTTGCCCTGCGTATCGGTTAATCAGTCCTTCCAGCTCATCATCGTCAATGGGTGGCCTGAACCGCTCTTGGTTCGCCTGACGTGCCGCAAGAGCAAGAACGTCTTCAGGAATACCGCGACCACGCAGTGAACCGATATAGGCCAGCATCGTTGCGTTACGTGATCCCTCGCCCACGGCGGCGGGTAATTCAAACCCGCCACCTGCGTTTTCGAACCGGTTACGGACTGCGGTAGCCGCAGGCTTCGCCTCTTGTCGCTTCGAGCTACCGAACCACTCCTGCTCAAACCGTTCAAGCTCCGGCCCCACTTCGACAACCTCGCCAGCCCCATGCCCAGTGACGGTAAGAAATCGCCCCTTGGAGTACATTTCGCGGTTGTTTTTGTTCCCCCCTTTCAAGGGCTTCGGGTAGGTGACAAATGCACGGACACCAGTGCCTGACGGTGAAATTTCGTGATATGAGTCCCCGAGCGACGTTAGCACACCTTGAACTTCTTTGCTTATAACAGGTTTGCCGCCTTCTGATGTAACGCATTGATCGAAATCCAAGCCGATCAGGTACAACGGTGTGCCGTCCTCTCTTTGCATGATCGGTTCGGGTTCGGAGGGCAGGTCAAAAAAGATACCGGCAACCGGACGGCGCCCAGCTTTGCCGCCCTTATAGATTCCCACTGCGGTCTCAATGTCGCGCCAAGCCTCTGGGCTATGGGCATTCGTATTCGCACCCGTCACCGGATGAACCGGGACTTTTCCGAAGCGCCCCCCGGGCTTTTCACCATCAGTCGCCCATACCCCCCACCGATGAATACGCTTCAAAAGGTCAGGGACGTTTTCCGGCAGAACAGATAAAACCAAGGGCTCGCTCATTTCTCACCCCCCAAAGACTGCTCACGCCAGAGACATACATCCTCCTCAGCCCAGATCGACCGATAGCCAAGATTGCTCGGTTTGGAGAACTTTCCTTCCCAGATGTTGCCAGTTACGCATTTTGTGATTTTATCTTCGCTGTCCAATTCGAAGCGCTTGCCCAGCGTCGACAGTTGGACCGACTTTATGACGGTAACGTATGACATTAGACCCTCCATTTTCCTTGGAGGCGCCCCGCAGACATGCTAACAAACAGATGCCAAACTGTTCGACCGCGTGCCTTCGGGCGCGCGGTTTTTATTTTGAGTTGCCGGTGAGGTATGCACGCACATCACTAACGCGCCAGCGAGCTGACTTCGGGCCGATATGGATCGGTCGAGCAAGGCGATTGGCGGCAATATCTCGGTAAATCGACGACTTACTCCTGCAAGACAGGGCAATGATGGTTTTCAGGTTTACGAGTGCTTCTTCAGGCAAAGCATCGAATGCAGCTATGCTGTCAGGCAAGCAGCGCGCACAACTATTGGCGAATGCCAGTTTCATGGCGTCCTCCACAATGTAATGAATTAGGCGACATCAATAAGCTCCAGCCTGACTGGTCAGCTTAATCACTTCCGTCGATCGGTGGGACTAGGTATGCTCATGGCGCCTGCTCGTTATTAAAACAGGTATGCCTACAGCGTCTAATCCGTACGCCCAATTTGGGAAAATCATAAATCCCAACAGGGGTCAAGGCGTATTTTGTGGCGTCAGCAATATAAACCACAACATGTAGCGCAAACGCACAAATATTAAGGCCTACCCACTTACATGCACAGCCCATACTTCCATTACTTCTCGCCGCTGTTCCAGCAAGTCAGTTCGATGGTAAGCTGCCTCGGTATAATCTCGGATCGTATGCGCAAGCGCGCGCTCTGCCAAATCCCGTGACATACCGGTTTCACTGGCCCAATCACGGAACGATGATCTGAATCCATGTGCAGTCGCCACTCGACCCGGTACATCGCTAACCGCCTTGTGGTGGCGTAGGAATTTTGTCAGCGCCATATCGGTCAAAACGGCACCTCGAGGCGAAGGAAACACCAACTCATCGTGTCCGCCTATCTCCCTCCGCTTTTCCAATATGTCCATCGCCCGACCAGAGAGTGGAACCCTATGAACCACCTTAGCTTTCATACGATATGCAGGCACGATCCAAGTTTCTGACAACAGATCGACCTCGTCCCATGTCATACCCCGCGTTTCACCTGATCGCGCGGCCGTAAGGATCGTAAACTCCAACAAGTGTCGTGTGACATCCTCGTCCGCATGTACGACCTCCTGAACGAACTGAGGCACCATGCGCCAAGGCATCGCAGGGTGATGTACTGAAAGCCGCGCAGACGCGCTTTGCTTGGGCAACAACATGTCCACCATGTCGACTGGGTTCCCTTGCACATATTCCTTGCCCCAAGACCACTTCATCACTGAATGACAGCGCTGTTTCACCCGGCGTGCCGTTTCGGGTTTGGTTGACCATATGGGTCGCAAGACATCCGCGAAGTCAGCCGGTTTGAGCATGTCGACCTGACGCCCCCCGATCACCGGGAAGGCGTAAGTGGTCAACGTGTTGATCCATTGATCTACGTGCTTTCCGTTAGACCACGCAGACTTGTGCTCCTCGTGGACAGTTCGAGCCGCTTCTTCGAATGTCGGGACCTGCACAAGACTTGCGGCTTGTTCTTTCTTCTTCCGGGTTTCAGCTATCGGGTCCAAACCAGAAGATATTAGCTTCCGGGCGGCGAGAGCACGGTCTCGAGCGTCAGCGATACTTACCTCGGGATAGACCCCAAGCCCCATATCCCGTCGACGGTTCGTTTCAGGCGAGACAAAGCGGAGCTGCCAGTTACCACACCCGTTTGCTGCCGCTGGAATCAACCGCAACCCTGTTACCGTTCCGTCGGCCACCGGTTTGTCGCCCGGTTTGATCCTACGTGCTTTAGTTTCTGTCAGCATGGCATCACCTCAAACCCACACTTGACCCCACATTTAGCGTGGGATTTAGAGAGGCGAGGCGAAACCGGATGAGACACGACTAGCCCCGCAACCTCTTGCATTTATGGGATTATAGGACACAATTTACCTGAAAAAACAAACTCTGTCAAAGAGTTAAGATGAGGAAAGTGGCGGAGAGACAGGGATTCGAACCCTGGGAGGCTTGCACCTCAACGGTTTTCAAGACCGCCGCATTCGACCACTCTGCCACCTCTCCGTTCGACATCTCATAGCCTTATCCGCCGGGGGAGTTCAAGCAGAAGCGAAATGACACAGATTGGGGCCGAATTTCGCCAAAACGAAGACAGCATTTTTCTTTGAAGTCATGAATTGAGTATGGTCCGCTTCATCGTGCGCAGGCCCGCGTGCGATATCGAGCAAAAAAGCGTGGAAAAACTGCGCACAAGGGGGCACGGTATGGCAAGAAAACGGATAGGGCACCTCGCTCTTCTGATGAGCAGCGCAGTCTTTCTGGCGGCCTGTGAAGACGGCGGAAACGCGAATTTATTCAAGAAAAAGGACGCTGGCGCAGAGGTCAGCCTGAATGAGGTGCCCAGTGCAACGTCTGTCAAGCTGGTCGAACGCGACGTCGAAGCGCCTGAGGCGTTTCAGGTCTCCGAGATCGGGCTTTGGGACGGGCGGCCCTCTTTGGGCGGGGTCTGGGTGGCACATCCGGACGTCACAGAACCCGAACGGGTGATCATCCGTAACGAAGAAAGTGGCAAATTTGTCATTGGTGCGCTGTTCAAGCGCGAGCGCGACAATCCGGGTCCAAAGTTTCAGGTCAGCTCTGACGCGGCAAGCGCGCTTGGCATGTTGGCCGGCGCTCCGGACAAGCTGAATGTGACCGCCCTGCGCCGTCAAGAAGTGCCGATCGGCGGAAATGCTCCGATTGCGGGCGGCTCTGAAACCCTGCCAGAGGCAGCCCCGATAGAGACCGCCTCGCTTGACCCGATCTCGGCCGCCTCTTCTGCCCTTGACCGGGTCGATGCCGAGACCGCCAAGCCCGCCGCGGTTGCGGCACCAGTGCTGGCTTCTGCCCCCGCGGCACCCAAGCCCAAACCAAAGCCGAGACCCGCGTCTAAACTGGAAAAGCCCTATATTCAGATCGGTTATTTCAGCGTTGAAGAGAATGCCAACAACACCGGCGTTGCCCTGCGCAATGTGGGCGTCGTGCCAAAGATCATCAAAAACGAGACCAGCGGCAAGACCTATTTCCGCGTGACTGTGGGCCCTGCTACCAGTTCCTCTGAACGGGCGACCCTGCTGAAAAAGGTCAAGGATCTCGGCTATTCGGACGCCTATTTCGTCACAAACTAGACAGCATGGCGATTAGGGTTTGAACTGTCCGGCAAATGCCCCCAAATTCGGGGGGCTGCCGTAAAACAGAGGCGGGCTCGCTTTGGCTTGCTCGGGTCCGCCGCGCCCTGAAAGGACTCTGGTCACCAAATGTCTATCGCCCGATTGCTCTTGCTTTTCGCCCTGACCTGCCTTGCCGCCCTGCCCGCGCGCGCGTTCGAAACCATTGCGCGGGCGGCCTATGTCTATGACGTCACCACCGGCACTGTGTTGATGGACAAAGAGGCCGACATCGCCCTGCCCCCCGCCTCTATGTCCAAGCTGATGACGCTGAACATGCTGTTCGAGGCCCTGCGCGACGGCCGCGTGAGCATGGACACAAAGTTCAATGTCTCGACCAAGGCCAAGAACATGGGCGGCTCAACCATGTTCCTGAACGAGCAGGACCGCCCAACGGTCGAGCAATTGATCCAGGGCATCATCGTGCTAAGCGGCAATGACGCCTGCGTGGTGGTGGCAGAGGGGCTGGCCGGAACCGAAGACGCCTTTGCCCGCTCTATGAACTAACGCGCCAAGGCTCTGGGCATGAACGCCTCGACCTTTGCCAATTCCAGTGGCTGGCCCAATCCGAACCACCGCATGGCGATGCGCGATCTGGGTGTCCTCGCCACGCGTCTGATCACTGAATTTCCTGAATATTACGGCTATTTCGCGCTGAAGGAATTCCCCTACGACGGGCGCGCGCCGCAAAACCGATTCAACCGCAATCCACTGCTAAAGCTTGATATCGGTGCTGACGGCCTCAAGACCGGCCATACTCAAGAGGCCGGGTACGGGCTGGTTGGCTCTGCCGTTCAGGGCACGCGCCGCGTCGTGTTTGTCATCACCGGGCTAGAGACGGAAAAACAACGCGCCGAGGAATCAGAGCGGATCGTGAATTGGGCGTTCCGCCAGTTCGTCGAGAAAACAGTCGTCACAAAGGGCACAGAATTCGCACAAGTGCCTGTTTGGCTTGGGGATCTTGAACAGATCGGGCTTGTGGCCTCACAGGATGTGACAATGCTGATCCCGGCCTTGGTCCAAGGCGACATTCCCGGGCAGATGAGCTTTCGCTCGCCATTAAAAGCGCCGATCACGCAGGGCGAGAAACTGGGCGAACTGGTGATCAATGTAGAGGATATGCCAGAGGTTCGCGTTGATCTGTTGGCCGACCGCGCCGTGGCCAAAGGCGGCTTTCTGCCCCATATCCGCACCGCTGCGCGCGTGCTGATCAGCAAACTTGCAGGCACTGCGCAAGAGGCTTTGTAGGTCCGCGTCTTTGGCCGGCCCCCCGCAGCGCGCGTCGATCCGGGAAAAACCGCCAAGACAATCCAAACCGAGCTGTCTATAGATCCCTTCGTTGCATCGACCCAAGGCCGGACCCATCCAAATGGCGCTATTCATCACCTTCGAGGGCATTGACGGCTCTGGCAAATCCACTCAGGCGCGCCTGCTGGCACAGAGCTTGCGCAACGATGGCACCGATGTGATCCTGACCCGTGAACCCGGTGGTTCCCCCGGAGCAGAGGACATCCGTCGCCTTCTGGTCGAGGGAGACCCGGACAGGTGGAGCGCCGAAACCGAAATCCTGCTGTTCACCGCCGCGCGGCGCGATCATCTGGAAAAGACCATCCTGCCCGCGCTGGCAGCCGGGACAACCGTGATCTCTGACCGCTTTGCCGATTCCACCCGCGTCTATCAGGGCGCAACACGGGGCGATCTGCGCGGCCATGTGGACCGCCTGCATGCCGAAATGATCGGGCAAGAGCCAGACCTGACCTTTGTCGTCGATATGGATCCGGGCCTCGCCCTGCGCCGAGGGCTTGCGCGCAAATCGGGCGAAGACCGGTTCGAAGACTTTGGAACTGCGTTTCAGGTCAAACTGCGTGCAGGCTTTCTTGATCTCGCCGCGCAGTTTCACGACCGCTGCTGCCTGATCGATGGCAACCGCCCCATCGACACCGTCGCGTCCGAGGTGGCCCGCAGGGCCAAAGAGGCGCTCGCTCAAGGGTCTGCGCCATGAACGACATCCCCCCCGAACCAGACCGCGTCGCCGGTGCGCCCCATCCGCGTGAAACCGCGCATCTCATCGGCCAGGAAAGCGCCGAGCACAGCTTTCTCGACGCCTTCACCTCTGGCAGGATGCACCACGCCTGGTTGATCTCTGGCCCGCGGGGTGTAGGCAAGGCCACCCTCGCGTGGCGTATCGCGCGCTTTCTGCTGGCCACGCCCGAGGACGACGGCGGCATGTTCGCCGCCCCCCCGCCCGACACTCTCGATATTCCCGCCGATCACCCGATCAGCCACCGCCTTGCCGCCCTGAGCGAGCCGCGCCTGTTCCTGCTGCGCCGCCCATGGGACGCCAAGGCCGAGCGCCTGAAACAGGACATCACCGTCGACGAAGTGCGCAAGATGAAAAACTTCTTTGCCCTTTCGGCGACCGATGGCGGACGGCGCGTGGTGATCGTCGATACCGCCGACGAGATGAACGTCAACGCCGCCAATGCCCTTCTGAAACTGCTCGAAGAGCCACCGGTCAACACCACGCTTTTGCTGATCTCGCACCAGCCGTCGCGCCTGCTGCCCACCATCCTCAGCCGCTGCCGGGCCCTGCGCTGCCACACGCTGGACGCCGATGAGATGGCACAGGCGCTCCGCAATGCGGGCGTGGACGCGGGCGAGCAAACCCTTGCTCTCAGCGCGCTCTCTGGCGGTTCTGTCGGTGCAGCGTTGCGCCTGTTGACGCTGGATGGGCTGGCACTCTACGGCGATATCATCAAGATTTTCAGCGCGAACGGCGACCGGCAAGCCGCCCTGCGGCTCGCTGAAACTGCGGCGGGCAAGACAAACGCCGCCCGGTTTGAATTGATGCTGGACCTCTTTGACCTCTTTTTGTCACGCCTTGCGCGCACTGGCATCACCGGGCCGCCCAACCCACAGGCCAGCCCGCACGAGGGCACCGTCCTGACCAAACTCTGCCCCGATGCGCAGGCCGCGCGTCGCTGGGCGATCCTTGCCCAAGAGCTTGGTGCACGGGCCCGGCACGGGCGCGCGGTCAACCTTGACCCTGCCGCGCTGATCCTTGATATGGTATTGAAACTCAACGCAACGGCAACCGACCTCGCCGACAGACCTTGACCCTCAGCAAGACCCAAAGCGAGACCCATGTCCCACCCGCCACAGATCACCGACAGCCATTGCCATCTGGATTTCCCGGATTTCGACGCGGAACGTGACGACGTGATTGCCCGCGCCTTGGCCGCCGGCGTCACGCGCATGGTTACGATCTGCACCAAACTGCGCAGCGAGCCGCAGGTGCGTGCCATTGCCGAAACCTATGGGCCGGTGTTTTACGCCGCAGGCACCCACCCGATGAGCGTCGCCTCTGAACCCATGGCCACGGTCGACGAACTTGTGACGCTGGCAGCCCATCCGAAATTCGTCGGCATCGGCGAGACGGGTCTGGACTATCACTACACTGCCGACAGCGCCGCCGTGCAACAAGAGTCCCTGCGCATCCACATAGAGGCCTCGCGCCAGACCGGCCTGCCCCTGATCATCCACGCGCGCGCCGCTGACGACGACATGACCCGCATCCTGACAGAGGAACACCGCGCCGGGGCCTACACCTGCGTTATGCATTGTTTCAGCTCGGGCCGCGCCTTGGCCGAGGCGATGCTGGACCTTGGGTTTTACCTGTCCATGCCCGGCATTGCCGCGTTTCCCAAGTCTACCGAACTGCGCGAGATCTTCGCGTCCGCCCCCGTCGATCGTATTCTGGTCGAGACAGACTCGCCCTACCTCGCCCCCCCACCCTTTCGTGGCAAGCGCAACGAACCCGCCTATACGGTCCATACCGCAAAGGTCGCGGCTGATCTCTTTCAGATGGACTACGGCGATTTCGCGGCACAGACAGAGGCGAATTTTGAACGCTTGTTCAACAAGGCCATCCCCGCAAAGGCGACCACCTGATGGCAGAGTTGCGCTTTACCATTCTGGGCTGTGGTTCCTCAGGCGGTGTACCCCGGCCCAGTGAAACGCCGGGCGGCAATTGGGGTGATTGTGATCCCACCAACCCAAAAAACGCCCGCCGGCGGTGTTCTATGCTGGTCGAGCGGGAAACCGAAAACGGCCTGACCCGTGTGCTGATCGACACCACCCCAGATATGCGCCTGCAACTGCTGGACGCCGGGGTCGGCGCGCTGGATGCCGTCGTCTATACACACGCTCACGCCGATCACACCCATGGCATTGACGACCTGCGCATGATCGTTCTGAATATGCGCGCGCGGCTGGATGTCTGGGCCGATGCAGACACGCAGGCCTCTCTTTATGATCGCTTTGGCTATGTGTTTACGGCCCCGCATGGCTCTCCTTATCCGCCCATTCTGAACATGAACCGGATCGAGGGCGATGTGGTGATTGAGGGCGCGGGCGGTGCCGTGACCCTGCGCCCGTTTCGTGTCAATCACGGCTCTATCGACAGCCTCGGGTTTCGCATCGCGGATCTCGCCTATCTGCCCGATGTGGCCGATATGGACGCGGCCGCTTGGGAGGTGGTTAAAGATTTGGATTGCTGGGTTCTGGACGCGCTGCGCCGCACGCCGCATCCGTCGCATATCAATCTCGAAACAGCGCTGGAGTGGATCGTACGCGCCGCGCCGCGTCGCGCTGTGCTGACCAATATGCACATCGATCTGGACTATGACACTGTCGCTGCCGAGACCCCTGACCATGTTACTCCTGCCTATGACGGCATGGTCATCCGCTATGCGATCTAGTCGCACCCTCATCTGATGCAGGCGCTGCTGGATGTCATCCTGCCAGTGTTTCTGGTCATTGGCTTTGGCTATGTGGCGGTCTGGCGCGGGCTGTTCACCGAGGCCGGGGCAGATGCGCTCATGGCCTTTACCCAGAACTTCGCCATCCCCTGCCTGCTGTTTCGCGCCATTGCCACGCTGGATCTGGGGCAAGGCTTCAACCCCGCCCTTTTGGGCAGTTTTTACATTGGCGCCTTTGCAGGTTTTCTGGCCGGCTTTTGGGGCGCGCGCCTGTTTTTCAACCGCCCGTGGGAGGATTGCGTCGCCATCGGCTTTTGCTGCCTCTACTCCAACTCGGTCCTGCTGGGGCTGCCCATAGCCGAGCGCGCCTTTGGCCCGGACGCCCTGCAACCCAACTTTGCCATCATCGCGATCCATGCCCCGTTCTGCTATGGCCTCGGCTTTTTCATGATGGAGGCCGTGCGCGCCCGTGGCGGTGGCCCTATGGCCTCGATCCGCTCTTTCCTGCGCAGTATGAGCCGGAATGCTCTGCTGATCGGGATCTTTGCCGGATTTGTGGTGAACCTGTCGGGCCTGCCCCTGCCAGACGTGCTGACCAATGCTGTCGATATGATGAGCCGGGCCGCCCTGCCCGCTGCCCTCTTTGCCCTCGGCGGCGTGCTGGTGCGCTATCGACCAGAGGGCGACATGGCCACAATCGCCATGGTCTGCGCCATCGCGCTGGTGCTTCATCCGTTGGGCACATGGATCATGGGCAAATCTCTGGGGCTGAGCACCGAACAATTCCGCGCTGCCGTGTTGACCGCCGCCATGGCACCGGGCGCAAACACCTATATCTTTGCCAATATATTCGGCGTCGCGAAACGTGTGGCGGCCTCTTCCGTTCTGGCCGCCACCGCCTGCAGCCTGATCACCGTCTGGGTCTGGCTCGGTCTTCTGCCCTGACGCGGCGAGGACGCCCGCAAGGGCGAAAGAGCGGCGTCAGCTGGGCGACATGCCCCGCAGCCGCTCCGAACGTCGGCGCAGCACTTCCACAGTCGTTAACAGCGCAATCGAAAAGACCACCAAAATTGTCGCCACCGCCAGAATCGTCGGCGAAATCTGCTCTCGCAATCCTGTAAACATCTGCCAAGGCAGCGTCTTTTGTCCAGCCGAGCCGACAAACAACACCACAACCACCTCGTCAAATGACGTAATAAAGGCGAACAGCCCGCCAGAGATCACACCGGGCAGGATCAGCGGCATCTGCACCTTGAAAAAGGCCGTCACCGGGTTCGCCCCCATATTCGCCGCCGCGCGGGTCAGAGAGCGATCAAAGCCGACCAAGGTCGCCGTTACCGTGATGATCACAAAGGGAATACCCAGAACCGCATGGGCAAGGATCACCTTGATGTAGCCCGTGATGTTCTTATCGATCCCCAGCGTACCTTCCATCCAGTTGCCAATCTGGCTGTAGAAAAAGAACATGCCCGTCGCCGAAATAATCAGCGGCACAATCATCGGTGAAATCAGGATCGCCATGATCGCCCGGCGAAACGGCACATGCGACTGCGACAAACCAATCGCGGCCAGCGTGCCCAGCGAGACCGAAATGATCGTCGCGATCGGCGCGATGATCAGCGAGTTCTTGAACGAGCGTTGCCATTCGTTGTTGGTAAAGAAGTCCTGATAATGCTTTAGCGAATATCCCGCAGGATCAAACCGCAGCATCTCTGGCGTGAAGGTAAAGAAGTTCTCGGCATTGAACGACAGCCACATCACAGGCACCAATGGCGCCACGAGGAAGAAAAAGATCACCCCGCAGATCACCCGAAAGCCGTAGTGCCACAAGACCTGGCCAGGTGTCAGATAGGGCAACAGCTTGGCCCGGTACCGCCCCTCATAGAGCCAAAAGGTGATCCACCAGAAGAACCACCCAAAAATCAGACCCAGAACGATCCCCGGCACGCCGCCAAACAACACGCCCAGCACCACCATGACCGCAAGCGAGATATACATCGCGATGCGCTCGTTCTTGACAAGGGTGATATAGAGAAAGGCCAGCGCAGCCACCAAGGCCGCGCCAATTACGATCCCCAGCAGGCCAGACCCATTGGCGGTGCCAAAGAATAGCCCGACAACAGCGCCCGAAGCCGCCACAGTGGGCAGAACCAAGGACAAGGGCTTGCGATAAATAGGTGTAAGTGCGGCCATGTCTCTTATCCCAACTTCACGTTATCAATGCCGACGATCTTGTCGTAGCACCAGTACAGCAACAGAACGACCGCCAGAAGGATTGTACCCAGCGCCGCCGCCAGACCCCAGTTGAGGGACGACGAGATGTGATAGGCGATCCGGTTCGAGATAAAGACACCCTTGGTGCCGCCTACGATTTCGGGCGTGATGTAATAGCCAATCGCGAGGATGAACACAAGGATCGACCCCGCGCCAATGCCCGGAATGGTCTGCGGGAAATAGACCCGCCAAAACGCCGTCCAGCTGGTTGCACCCAGCGATTTTGCCGCGCGCAGATAGGTTTGCGGGATCGTCTGCATCACGGAATACGTCGGCAGGATCATGAACGGCAGCAGGATATGCGTCATTGCCACGATGGTGCCGAACTGGTTGTTGATCATCACCAACCGCCCCTCATCAGAGATCATACCCAGCCAGACAAGGATATCGTTGATCACGCCCTGTTGCTGCAACAAGACCTTCCACGCCGAGGTGCGCACCAGCAGCGAAGTCCAGAAGGGCAACAACACGAGGATCAGCAGCAGGTTGGCCTGCCGCATCGGCAGGTTCGCCAACAGCCATGCGATAGGATACCCCAGCAAGATACACGACCCCATGATCACCAGCGACATGAACAGCGTACGCTGGAACAAGGTGATCAGGATCTGACGATCCTCGGGCTGGGACACCGCGCCGTCCGGCGTCAGTTGCATGTCAATCGCGTTCAGGAAATAGCCCGGCGTAACCTTGCGCGCATGGGTCTGGATCGTGCGCCAGGTCTCTCCGTCAACCCAGTCTTCGTCCATTTCCGCAAAGGCTGTTTTGAACACAACCGGAGTGATCTCTGCGCCCGACGCGGCCTTCAACAGATCGGCTTGAGGGCCGGAATAGCCAGAAACATCGGCACTCTCAAGGTCACGGGCAAGGGCGGCATAGATCGAGACCCACGGCTTTTCCCCGGCGACCACATCGCCATCTTCAAAGACCATGAAATTGGCCATATCGGAATAGGCGCGCGCGGTCAGCGGCAGCAGCGTGGCGATCTCTTGTGACGGGGCAAAGGCGTTGGCCGCCTTGATCGGCTTTTCGATGATGACGGCCACGCGACGCGCCTCTTCGCCAGAGACGGCTGTGGCGCGCGGGGCCGAGGCCTCGCCGCGCATCAGCTCGAACCAGATCGCGCCATCGTTCCATGCAGGATCCACGGCGGCGAACTCTTTTTGGTAATCCTTGCCCAGATCGTCAATTTTGCGTCCGGCCTGTCGGAACAGCGACGACATGCCGGTCTGCTCATAGTTCAGACGGCTGCCAAGGCGGGTGTGTGCCTTTGCCTCTGCCGCAAGAAACAGGTCGAAATGCATCGCTTCAAACGCAGGTTCCGGCGGCAATTCTTCGGCGGCACTGTCCCATTTCGCCAATTCCTTGACGGTCGCGGGGATCGTTTGCGAGACCATTTCATTCTCGACCGACCGCCAGAGCATCTGGCCAATCGGGAAAATGAAGGACAGCAGAACAAACAACAGCAAAGGCGCAATCAGCATCAGCGCGCGGGTCTTTTGCAACCGCAGCGCGCGGCCAAGGCTTTTCTTTAGCGGGGTGCCGTCAGCGGCCAGAACCGGGCCGGTTTGCACCTCGGATTGTGCTGTATCGCTCATGTGCTATGTGCCCTCTGCAATGACCATCGTACTGTCAGACGCCGCCAACCGGATCTTCAGGTTTTCCTGATACTCGGGGTCGTTATAGGCCTGTTGCGCAATCTCGAACGAAGGGAATTCAATGATCACATGCCGCTCATACGTGCCGCCCTCGGGGGCCACAGAAGCCCCGCCGCGGACGGTGTAAACCCCACCGTATTTTGCGAAAATCGCACTATTCTTGCCCGCATAATCTTTGTACGCCTCAGGATCCGTCACTGTGACATGGGCGATGATGTAACCTTTGGGCATGATCTCACTTTCCAATGTTTGAATGTGGGCCCCGTAAGGCCCACATCGTTTTCAAACCAAACGGGTGCGTGATGTCACGCACCGCGCCTTTGGCTTATTGAGCCAGCCAAGCCTGGAATTTCGCGTCGATGTCGTCGCGATAATCGGCCCAGAACTCGTAGTTAT
>CALGTJ010000821.1 GCA_937901435.1 uncultured Rhodobacter sp.
GAAATCAGAGACGCTGCATGAAATCGGCGGACAACTTCTTTGACAAACACCGGCCCTGATCGGCCTCGCTTTGACAGCTTTGGTGGCGGTGATCGTGATTCCCGTCGTGCTTGTCTTTTTGCCGCTAGGACCACTGACCAACCTCGCCTTGGTCAGCGCGCGGTGGCTTCTTTTGGTCGGCGTCGGACTTTTGGGCCTTTGGCTGGTCTACCGCTTCGCCCCGAACCACAACCTGTCGCGTCGGCGCTGGGCCAGCCCCGGCGCGTTGTTCGCGCTGATCCTATGGGCGGCGGCATCTTGGGGGTTTTCCTACTATCTTGGCAATTTTGGCAACTATAACCAGATCTACGGTTCAATCGGGGCGGTGATCGCCTTGCTGATGTGGTTGTTCATCTCTGCCTACGCGGTCCTGATCGGGGCCGCGCTGAACGCCGAAATCGATCTGGCGCTGCACGGACCACTGCCAGACGCCCGATCCAGACAGCACCGCAGTTACCCGCCTTCGTGAGGTCTGCGACACCTTGCGCCAAAGCCCGGTGCAGAGTATTCACCACTCATGGTACCCGTTTTCGACATGGACGACCGCGCAAGGCTGCGTGAACGCTTTTACGGCGCGACCATGACTGTGCTTGCCCGACTATAAGTCGGCCCGCAGACCACGCCCCACATCCACATTATTACGGGAGAGGACCCCATGTCCCCCAAAACGCTCTATGATAAAATCTGGGATGCCCATCTGGTGCATCAAGCCGAAGACGGCACCTGTCTTTTGTATATCGACCGCCATCTGGTGCACGAGGTCACCAGCCCTCAGGCCTTTGAAGGCCTTCGCATGGCAGGTCGCAAGGTGCGCGCCCCGCAAAAGACAATCGCGGTGCCGGATCACAACGTTCCCACCACGCTGGATCGTGCCAATGGCGGCATGAACGAAGAATCCAAAATTCAGGTCGAGGCGCTGGACAAGAACGCCAAGGATTTCGGGATCCACTATTATCCTGTCTCTGATGTGCGTCAGGGCATCGTGCATATCGTCGGACCAGAACAGGGCTGGACCCTGCCCGGCATGACCGTCGTTTGTGGCGATTCGCATACCGCCACCCACGGTGCTTTTGGCTCGCTTGCTCACGGAATCGGCACATCCGAGGTCGAACATGTTCTGGCCACCCAGACGCTGATCCAGCGCAAGGGCAAGAACATGAAGGTCGAGATCACCGGCAAGCTACGCCCCGGCGTTACCGCCAAGGACATCACCCTGTCCGTGATTGGCGCGACCGGCACCGCTGGCGGCACAGGCTATGTCATCGAGTATTGCGGCGAGGCGATCCGCGATCTGTCCATGGAAGGCCGTATGACCGTCTGCAACATGGCGATTGAGGGTGGCGCGCGCGCTGGTCTGATCGCGCCAGACGACAAGACTTTCGCCTATTGCGAAGGCCGCCCAAATGCCCCGAAAGGCGCGGATTGGGATGCGGCTGTGGCTTATTGGAAAACGCTTTTCTCCGATGATGATGCGCATTGGGACAAGGTCGTGACCCTGAAAGGCGAAGACATCGCGCCCGTCGTGACGTGGGGCACCTCGCCAGAGGATGTGCTGCCGATCACCGCCAAAGTGCCTGCCGCCGCTGATTTTGAGGGCGGTAAGGTCGACGCAGCACAACGCTCGCTGGATTACATGGGCCTGACGCCCGGCATGGCCTTGACCGATGTGAAGATTGACACGGTCTTTATCGGGTCCTGTACCAATGGCCGGATCGAGGATTTGCGGGCGGCGGCCGAAATCCTGAAAGGCAAGAAGATCAAAGACGGTATGCGCGCCATGGTCGTGCCCGGGTCTGGTCTGGTCCGCGCACAGGCAGAAGAAGAAGGACTGGCCCAGATCTTTCTTGATGCCGGATTTGAGTGGCGTCTGGCGGGTTGTTCCATGTGTCTTGCCATGAACCCGGATCAGCTTGCGCCGCAGGAACGCTGCGCGGCAACGTCCAACCGCAATTTCGAGGGCCGTCAAGGGCGCGGAGGCCGCACGCATTTGCTGTCCCCTGCCATGGCCGCCGCCGCCGCACTCACCGGTCATCTGACCGATGTGCGCGATTTGATGTGATACGCGCATGCTCATTCGCCCTGCGGGCGGCTTCGCTGATTTTCGCGAGGTCACCCGCAGGGTGCAAGAGCAGCCGCTGAAAGGACCACGAATATGGAAAAATTCAACACTCTCACGGGCGTCGCCGCGCCAATGCCAATGATCAACGTCGACACCGACATGATCATCCCCAAGCAATTCCTGAAGACCATCAAACGCTCTGGTCTCGGCGCAAATCTCTTTGATGAAATGCGCTTTGATGACGACAAGAACGAGATCCCCGATTTCGTTTTGAACAAGCCCGCCTACCGCGAAGCCGAAATTCTGGTCGCTGGCGATAACTTTGGCTGCGGCTCCTCGCGGGAACATGCGCCTTGGGCACTGCTGGACTTTGGCATCCGCTGCGTGATTGCGCCCGGCTTTGCCGACATCTTTTTCAACAACTGTTTCAAGAACGGCATTTTGCCGATTGTTCTGCCGCAAGAGACCGTCGATATCCTGATGAAGGACGCCGAAAAAGGGGCAAATGCCCGGATGACGGTTGATATCGACGGCCAGACCATCACCACCTCTGACGGAGAGGTCATCGCCTTTGAGGTCGACGCTTTCAAAAAGCATTGTCTTCAAAATGGTCTCGACGATATTGGCCTGACGATGGAGCATGTGTCCGAAATTGACACGTTTGAATCAAATTTGACAGCTGCGCGCCCCTGGGCGTGACTTGGGGCCGATCCGGCCACAAACACTACATCTTGGGTCGCGCCTTATTCGCGACCCAATCCCGCTTTGAAATGGTTGCAATAGCGCACCAGTTGCGGCGCGAAAATGCCTCATTCTTTTTGTTATCTATTACAGACACTTGTTGGGCAAAGTGAAAGTAGGCAAAACTTGGGCAACTATAAGGCAGACCGTCACAATTGGCGGAATCAAGGTGGGACAAGGACCCGGCATCGTACCGTGGCCGTCCAGTTTGAGGATGAAGAGCAGTGTTAACCCGGATGGCCGGCGCGGTCGTACGCGCAGTACTCGTGGTGTTGCTTGTTGCAACGCCTGCACTCCTGTTGCCGGGGGTATCATCGGACGTGACGCAGATCGTGGCTCTTGTCTCAATCTTCGCGGCGGCCCTCACCATTTTTGAGTATGCTTCAGAATATCCCGGTCTGGTTGAATTCCGAAATGCCCCCCCATTCAATCGTCTGCGGTTTCTGTCTTTGCTGACGACAGTCTTTCTGATCTCTGTGGTCGTGCGCGGCGAGGTTGACCCAACGGCCTTGACCGAAAGGATAACCGCCTTTGGCACCGGGATCGGACAGGTTATCGATTTTCCCTATAGCCCTGTGCGCCAAGTCGTTTTGCTTTTGCCCGAAGGCACGACCTACGCCCACATCGAGCGCGTGCGCACGGCGTCTGGGATCAGTTATTTCATCTCGATGCTGACCCTCGCCATTTTCTACTTCTTTGTGCGCGTTCGCAATTGGCCGATGAACAACGGGTCCTTCAACGTCTGGATCAATATGCCGACCTTTGACCCGACTTTGGGCGGCGATGTGGTGAAACGGCTTGAGCGGGACGCACGTTTTAACATTATCGTAGGGTTTACCCTGCCATTCTTCATCCCAGCGGTGTTGAAGGCATCCGAATCGCTTTTCGGTCAAGTGACCTTGGATAACCCGCAGTCGATGGTATGGATTGTGGCAGCATGGGCATTTCTTCCTGCAAGTCTCTTGATGCGCGGCTTGGCGATCGGTCGCGTGGCCGAACTGGTCGAACGCAAGCGGCGCAATACGGCGCGGCAGGCAAAAGGCTTGCAGCCGGCATAATCCTTGCCTGTTGCTTCGCCAGTTTGGCCATGGCGGACACGCTAAGAGGTGGTCGCGGAATTTCGGACCAGTTGTTAAGGTGGATCGCATGATGAG
>CALGTJ010000822.1 GCA_937901435.1 uncultured Rhodobacter sp.
TTCACCCGGAGATTACGCCGCCTTCAAATTTCCACCACCTTCGCGACACGACCAAGGGGAGGTTCTTCAGAGATTCCTCAGGATAATATTTATTTTTGGACCCGCACGCCCAGACATTGACCAAGATTGCCAAGGGTGACCGTCAGGCTCTGGCGACGCTTTATCGTGCTTTAGAAAAACCTGTTTACAGGTTTATCCTGTCAAGATTGAACGATCCCTTCGAGTCCTCCGACCTACTGCATGACGTCTTCATGGAGGTCTGGCGTTCTGCCGACCGGTTCGAAGGGAGGTCAAAAGTGCAAACATGGGTTTTCGGGATCGCCTTTCGCAAGGTCATCGACCTGCATCGCAAGCGTAGGCGGGTCGATGTGACAGACGATATTCCCGACCGGGCAGATGATGCACCGGGCGCAGAGGCGTGTTTGGCCGCCGGGCAGGATGCGGCCCATGTGCGTTATTGTCTTGGCACGCTGAAGGACGACCATCGTAGCGCCATCAGTCTCGCGTTTTTTGACGACATGACCTATGGCGAGATTGCCGAGATCGCGGGCGTGCCCGAAGGCACCATAAAAACGCGGATCTTTCACGCCAAGAAACTGCTGCTGCGCTGTCTGTCCGGGCTTGTGGATCGTGGGGCACCGGTATGAATAAGGACATGACGCGGGACGAAATAGAGGCACTTTTGCCATTTCTGGCCAATGACACATTGACCGGCAAAGACCGACAGCAGGTTGAGACAGCAGTCAACGCAGACCCCGTTCTACAACAAGACCTTGCCGCCCTGCGCGCCATTCGTCAGACGATGCAATCGGGCACCGTCCAAAGCCCCGGTGATCTGGGACTCGCGCGATTGATGCGAGAGACGAAAGCACCAGCAAAGCCATCCAGACCCATCCTATGGCAGATTGCCGCTGGTGTGCTTTTGGCGGTTGTCGTCGGGCAGAGCGCGTTGCTGATCAAAGACCCGGTGTCTGATGGGTATGATCTGGCCGGTCAGGTCAACCCCGCCCTGATCGGATTCGCGCCAGAGATCACTGAAAGCGCCATGCGGGATTTGCTGCTAGAGGCGGGGGTAAAGATCATTGGCGGTCCGTCGGCGTTGGGCCTGTATCAATTCACAGTCCTCAAAGGCATTACTTTTGAGCAGGCCAGTGCTATCCTAGAGGCGTCGGATCTGGTCGAGACCCTTGAACCACCCTCAGAGTAAAGGTGACATCATGCGGCTGAAATTCTTGGTGTGGGTCGTTGTTGCCCTGCTTGGCTCTGTTCCTGCCACAAGTCTTGCCCAATTTGGTGATGGTACCGGGCTGACAGGCGATGACGGGACCTATGATCCGACCACTCCCGGTCAGGACCCCACAACACCCGGCCAGGATCCAAACAAACCACCCACCAAACACTACGATTCTCAGCGTTCAGAAGGCAGAGATACCCCTTTCGTGCCAAGACCAGCAACAGTGGTCCGCACACAAGGCGGTCGGCCAGAGTATATCTTCATCAGCCCTCCCGGTCAGGCCAATGCCGCAGTCAGAGCTTTGCAACAAGCCGGCGCAGTGTTCCTGCGCGCACGGACGCTTGGGGCATTAAACCGTCGGGTGATGGTGTTTGATCTGGGCGGCACAAGTCTTGCCCAAGCCCGCGCGATCCTTGCCACAGCCGCCCCACAGGTGCGAAGTGACGCGCATACATTATACCAACTGTCCAAAGGTCCGCGTCTTTATGCTGCGCGGATGATCGGTGATTCCGCGCCCCAAGGATGCCGGATCAAGCCTATTCGCATAGGGTCGATTGACGGCCCTATTGATCTGTCACACCCCGCATTGAGCGGCAGCAAGATTACCGCGCACAGTGTGTTGGGCCCAAGGGACAAGACCACCAACACCAATCACGGCACCGCCGTTGCCGCGCTTTTGGTTGGACAGGATCCCAAAGGGGCGCTGTCTGGGTTTGCCTCTGGCGCACAGCTTTTTACCGTCAGTGCCTTTGGCAAGCACCGTCGTGGCGCAGCCGCGGATGTAGATCGCATCGGGGCCGCGCTGGACTGGTTGGTGTCCCGGAATGTGCGTCTGATCAATATGTCCTTTGCCGGACCCTCTAACGACGCCTTTGACGATCTGCTTGCCGCCGCCGCCGGGCGTGGAGCAATCATGATTGCCGCTGCGGGCAACGATGGATCAGAACTGGCCGCCTATCCCGCCGCCGCCGCCTCTGTGATCGCTGTAACGGCTGTAGATGCCAGAGGTCGGCATTACCGTGATGCCAACACCGGCGCGCACATTGAATTTGCAGCGCCCGGCGTGGATCTGTACGTCGAAGGTAAGCGCGGCGGGGGCTATGCCTCTGGCACCTCTTACGCCGCGCCGATCATCACGGCGCTGTCTGCGCGCATGATGTTGCAGGGCGCGGTGTCTGCTGACGCTTTGCGTGCGCGATTGAAACAACGCTCTGTCGATCTGGGGGATCCGGGGCGTGATTCCTTATATGGGTGGGGCTTGGTCACAGCACCGGGATGTTGACGAGGATGCGCAAGAAACTGGACAACCCGGCTTAGGCTTGTTCTAACGAACTGCCCGAACTGAAAGTCTTGCTTATGGTCGATATCGCCTCTCGCGTTTACAATCACAAATGGAGGATCGACCCGATCGTCCGTTCGCTGATTGACACCGATTTCTATAAACTGCTGATGTGCCAATCGGTGTTTCGCAACAAACCAGACACGCATGTCACGTTTTCCCTGATCAATCGGTCCAAGCATATCCGGCTGGCCGATCTGGTGGACGAAGGAGAGCTACGCGAGCAGTTGGATCACATCCGCTCTCTGTCCCTGTCACGCGGCGAAAGCACATGGCTGCGTGGCAATACCTTTTACGGCAAGCGCCAGATGTTTACGCCCGAATTCATGGAGTGGTTCGAAAAGCTGCGCCTGCCGCCCTATCACCTTGAAAAACGAGATGGGCAATATGAACTGACGTTTGAGGGCAAATGGCCAGAAGTCATGATGTGGGAAATTCCCGCGCTTGCGGTTTTGATGGAATTGCGCGGCCGCGCGGTGCTGGGCGGGATGGGCAAGTTCGAGCTGCAAGTGCTCTATGCCCGCGCCATGACGAAGCTGTGGCAAAAGATCGAGACCCTGCGCGACATCGACGATCTGCGGATCGCAGATTTCGGCACGCGACGACGCCATTCGTTTCTGTGGCAGGACTGGTGCGTACAGGCGATGATGGAAGGCCTGGGCGAAAAATTTGTCGGAACCTCGAACTGCAAGATCGCCAAGGACCGCGAGGTCGAGGCGATCGGCACCAACGCCCATGAACTGCCGATGGTTTATAGCGCACTGGCCGAAACCGAAGACGACCTGCGCAATGCGCCCTATAACGTGCTGGCCGATTGGCACGACGAGCATTCCGGCAACCTGCGCATTATTCTGCCCGATACCTATGGCACCGACGGTTTCCTCAGGAACGCACCCGATTGGCTAGCGAGGTGGACGGGTATTCGCATTGATAGCGGCGACCCCGCCACGGGCGCAGAAAAGGCGATCAATTGGTGGAAGGATCGCGGAGAGGATCCGACACAAAAGCTGGTGATCTTTTCTGACGGGCTGGATGTGGACAAGATCGCAGAGCTTCACCGTCAATTCACGGGTCGCGTGCGC